>JBKHKF010000025.1:0-14477 GCA_046537745.1 Anaerolineales bacterium
ATTCTATTGCGCGGAATATATCGAGAGCCATGCCCTTCACATTTATCTACTGCAAGCGCCGGACCTGCTGGGGCACGAGAGCGGACTCAGCCTGGCAGCCGAGGCGCCTGAAGTGGTCAAGAACGCACTGCGCCTCAAGAAGATCGGGAACACCCTGCTGGCCACCATCGGCGGGCGCTCGGTTCATCCCGTCAACACCCGCGTTGGAGGCTTTTACAGCTGGCCGGACCCCGAGGAGATTAAGGCGCTGATCGAGGAATTCGAGTGGGCACTTGAATTTTCCAAGGAAACCGTGCGCTGGTCGGATACACTACCCTACCCCGAGCTCGAAGTGGATTACGAGTTCGTCGCCCAGCATCACCCTGACGAATACGCGTACCTGGAAGGGGATGTACTCGGCTCCACCGAGGGTATAACGCCGGAAGACGAGTTCGCCGAGGCCTACCTGGAGACCCATGTGCAGCACTCAACCGCGCTGCACAGCCATACACCCCAGGGCAATCCCTACCTGGTGGGTCCGCTGGCCCGCTTCAACAACAACTTCGATCAACTGGGTGAAGAGGCGAAGGCAGCTGCGCGCGAGATCGGGTTGGAACTGCCTCTTAAGAACCCTTACAAATCACTGATCGCCAGGGCCATCGAAATGGTGGAGGTCTGTGACGAGGGGCTGCAACTCATGAAAGAATACGATCCCCAGGGGCCACCTTATGTCGAATTGGAGCTCAAGGCTGGATGGGGCGCGGCGGTCACCGAAGCCCCGCGCGGCACCCTCTACCACGCGTATGAGGTGGACGACCAGGGTTTGATTCGGAAGGCACATATCATGCCCCCCACGGCCCAAAATCTGGCTCGCATCGAGGCGGATCTATGGATGCTGGAGTCCGATATCCTATCGAAACCTCATGACGAGGCCACGTTGCTGTGCGAAGAACTCATCCGGGCCTATGACCCTTGCATCTCCTGCTCGGTTCACTTTCTGACCCTGGAGATCGATCGAGGTTAGCAAAGCCATGGCGTCGGTTCTGCTGCTTGGGATAGGTCAGCGGCTGCGGGGGGACGACGCCCTTGGCCTGGCTACAATTGAGGCCTGGCAGAAAAAGCATCCCAACCATCCAGCGGTGGCGGTCGCCACCCTTGAGAGCCCCGGCTTGAGCCTTCTCACCGCGCTCAGCGGATATGCAACCGCGATCATCGTGGATGCGGTCCGCACCGGCGCCGAGGCCGGCCGGGTATTTCACCTCCAGGATACTGAAATCACAGCTTTCGGCCCGGGCGCCAGTTCAGCCCACGGATTCGGGGTGGCCGAAACCCTGGCCATGGGGCGGACCCTGCAGCCGGAAGAGCTTCCCACCACCGTTTACCTCATAGGGATTGAAGCCGGCAGCGTTGAAGTGGGCATGCCCATTTCACAGGAAGGCCGGCGTGCCATCCCAAAGGCGGTGCAGGCCATTGAGGATGCGCTGGAGAAGCTCGATCCTTAATTGCGGTCAAACAACACCTCGAGTCAACTCTCCATAAATACCTTTACGAATACTCTTCGGTTGATCAGCCGGAGAGTATTCTCTCAAGTTATCCTGCATGATGTTCCGGAGAATGCAGCAGCCGGCTCGGCCGGATCGATAGGCAGCGACACGGGTACGGTTGGCGATTATGTTCCTCAATAAGCAGCGACAGAGGCTCCTCGACATCTACCACGAGTATCCGCGCCCATTCTGGACGTTGGTGGGGGTCACTTTCATCGATCGACTCGGCGGATCACTGCTCTACCCATTTTTCGCCCTGTACATCACCAGCAAGTTCGGCGTCGGCATGACCACCGTCGGCTATTTGTTCGCCGCCTTCTCAACCTCCGCCTTTATTGGCAGCCTGATCGGTGGCGGCTTGACGGACCGCCTGGGCCGCAAAGGAATGGTGATCTTCAGCCTGATCTCCACCTCCATCAGCAGCGTGCTGCTGGGCCTGGTCGATACCCTGACCATCTTCTTCCTGATCGCTTTCTTTATTGGTATTTTTTCCGAGAGCGGGGGACCGGCCTATCAAGCGATGGTGGCCGACCTATTGCCGAGGGAAAAACGTTCTCAGGGCTACGGCATCATTCGTATTGCTTTCAACCTATCCGTGACCATCGGCCCGGCCATCGGCGGCCTGCTCGCCTCTCGATCATATTTGCTCCTGTTTTTGGCCGATGCCGCCATCAGCTTGCTTTCCGCTGTGCTGGTTAAGGTGGCGCTGCCTGAGACAAAGCCAGAAGCGGAACCCGGCGCCGAACCCGAATCCGTCGCCAGCACTTACAAGGGCTATCTCCGGGTACTGGCCGACCGGGTGTTCATCATGTTCATTGGCGCCTCCATCCTCATGGGCCTGGTCTATATGAACATGAGCACCACCCTTGGCGTCTATCTGCGTGATATCCACGGGATACCTGAATCAGGCTACGGCTTGATTCTGAGCCTTAACGCGGCCATGGTTGTGCTGTTTCAATTTCCCATTACGCGTTTCATCGAAGGCTTCCCTCCGATGCTCATGATGGCGATCGGAACCGTTCTCTATGCGCTCGGTTTTGGCATGTACGGGATCATCTCAACCTATGCGCTGTTTCTGCTGGCAATGGCGGTCATCACGGTCGGGGAAATGCTGGTGGCGCCCGTTTCCCAGGCGATCACAGCCACCCTCGCGCCGGATGATATGCGGGGCCGCTATATGGCTGTCTTCGGCTTCTCCTTCGGCATCCCTTTCGCTGTCGGTCCCCTTTTGGCAGGGGTGGTGCTGGATCGCATGAATCCGGACCTGCTGTGGTACGGCAGCGCTGCCGTCGGGATACTGGCAGCCGCCTGGTTTGTACTCCTGTACAGAAGCAGCCGCCGCGCCCGCTCCGCCAGCTCGGAAATCGAACCGGCACAGCATCATTAGCTCAATGCATTTGGGGCTTAATTACAGGGAGCACCCCTGCTCGCGAGGCGTGCTCTCTCTTTCACGATACGACTGCGTTCTGAAGGCCCTTCGGCATCCCTGCCAGCTACTATTGAACCTGAAGCCGATACGCTCCCGTTTGCCACATATCCACTTGAATTCGGTACACACCGGCGCTGGGCAGCGTCAGTTTCTCGATGGCTGCGCCGAAGCCCCCGCCGCTGTCGTCATCTTCAGCGACCACCCGGCCGTTCGGATCGATCACCTTAAGCCGTGGATCCGCATCCGAGCCCGCGCCTGGCTCACAGAATATGCTCACCGTTTGTCCTGCGCTAGCCGACAGAGTGTATTCATCCACTCCAAACAGATCCTCGATTCTCCCCTGAATCTGGCTTCCAGGCGAAATTGGGCCGCGAGAATTCACCTCGCTTTGGCTGGCAGTGAATTCAACATTGTTGCTCGTTGTCACCATGGAGGGCATCGACACAGCCCCCATGATCATGGGAAATGCGACCGAGGCAACGGTGGCGAAAGTCCAGAACACCATGATATCGATAATCTGCAGCCGAGCACCCTGCACCCACCCCCAAATATAAGGATAGGCTGGAAAGAAAAACCCCAGGAGGGCATGACCGGCGCCCTTTTCTCGGTAAAGAAGGAAAAGAATGGAAAAAAGACATACGCTTGCGGCAAGGATAAAAATAACAGTCAAGATGCTGCTTGAGAGGCCCACCATGATCCATCTCTCCTTTTCATGCGAACCCAAATATGATGGTCAGTGCTTCCTTACAATAGATCCTGGGGCTCAGATAGCCTGACATTACCCTGAATTTCTAGCTGATATCGGCTTGGCGACATGACCAGCGGAAATATTTCCCAATTTAATGTGCTGTCGCCGAGCCGTCCGATGTGACATACAATGAACTCAATGACTTTTCAACACAGGCACTCCCACGCAGATTCCTCAGCTGGCCGGGGCATTCAAACGGCCTTTTTCCTGAACCTGGGGTTCACCATCCTGGAGATCATCGTTGGCCTTTGGACCAACAGCGTTGCAATTCTGTCGGACTCCGTCCACGATCTCGGTGACAGCCTCTCCCTGGGGCTTTCCTGGTGGCTTGAACGGTACTCCAGACGGAGTAGCGATGAGCGCTTCTCCTACGGCTATCGACGCTTCTCGCTTTTAGGCGCCCTCGTGCAAATCACCATCCTTATCGGAGGCTCTTTGTTGGTGCTGTCCGAGACCATCCCCCGTCTCCTGGACCCGGAGCCAACCAACGCTCTCGGTATGGCTCTTTTCGCGCTGGTCGGCATCGCGGTGAATGGGGCGGCGGTGCTGCGCCTCCGGCAGGGTCAAACCCTGAACGAACAGGTGGTGGCGTGGCACCTGTTGGAGGATGTGCTTGGCTGGGTGGCAGTCTTTATCGTCGGCGTTACTCTTGTCTTCTTTGACCTACCCATCCTTGATCCAATCCTCTCAGTGCTCATCACCGGCTACGTGCTGTACAACGTGATCCGCAATTTCCGCAGCACGCTCTCCCTGTTTCTCCAGGCCGTGCCGGAGGATATTGAGCTGGAGGATTTCGAATCAAGAATGCGTGCCCTCCCAAAGGTCCTCTCAACCCACCACACCCACGTATGGTCTCTCGATGGCGAACATCACGTTCTCACCTCCCACATCGTCGTTCCGGACAATATGAATCCAGAGGAAATCGTTCAGGTTAAATGTGAGCTGCGGGAACTGTCTGAGGGGCTTTCGTTAGAGCACACAACCTTTGAGATCGAGTTTGAGAACGAGGACTGCGTGATGAGACCTACCTCGATAGCCAGCGAAGAACGTCAGCCACAATGACCATCTGGCAAATGGAGCCCGACCTGGAAGCTATAAATGCCACTGCAGCTGGCACCTTGTCCGAACAGCTCGGGATCGAATTCATTGAGAGCGGTGATGATTTCCTGAGGGCGCGCATGCCTGTGGACCGCCGGACCCGCCAACCATTGGGTATGCTTCACGGAGGCGCCTCTGCCGCACTGGCCGAAACTCTCGGCAGTGTCGCTGGCTTATTTGCCGTGGATCCGGCTGAACAATTCGTCGTCGGTCTTGCCCTCAACGCCAATCACATCCGACCGGTGAGGGAAGGCTGGGTCTATGGACTGGCGAAACCTTACCATTTAGGGAGGACCACCCAGGTCTGGGGGATTGAAGTCTCCGACGAACAAGGGCGCATCGTTTCAATCGTCCGCCTCACGCTGGCGGTCCAGTCTTATCCAGATGAAGGCGGGTTTAGATTCGCGGGTGAGACCGGCGAGAATGGCTGATCTTCAGAAACGAAATCAAGTGAATTGAGCATGATATGGATATTTTTCGGATTGTATTAGGTGGATTGCTGCTCACATTAGGCCGAAGATTGTACTGGCTCTTTGTTGCCGGTTTCGGCTTCCTCTTTGGTCTGCGGCTCGCGGGGTCCTTGTTTCAAAACGCGCCAAACTGGGTCATCCTGTTGATCGGCTTCTTCATCGCCCTTGGTGGAGCCGTCCTTGCAGTTACACTTCAGAAAATCGGCATTGGCCTGGCTGGATTTTTCGCCGGCGCATACATCGCGTTCAGCCTTATGGATGGCCTCGATGGTGATCCAGCCTCCTGGTATTGGCTGGTCTATCTCCTGGGAGGCGTCGTAGGCGCCATCCTGCTTTCCATGCTCTTTGAGTGGGCTCTGATCCTGCTATCGGCGATCGGCGGCAGCATTATCCTGGTGCAGGCTCTCGACCTCGGCCAGCCCTGGAGCGTAATTCTATACATGGTTCTGCTGACGGTTGGCGTTGGGCTGCAGGCAGGACTCTTTCGGGGAAGAAGCCGGGCCTCTCCAGGATAAGCCCTCTCTTCATCTTTAGAAATCGTGGTCCAGTGTCCTGGTGGCCATTATGTTGAGCTTTACTTTATGACTGACTTTGTCAACATAGGTCAGCATAGCTCACTGAACACGCCCGATCGATTCGGATCAGCGCCGCCGTTGCTCCGAGCGTTCGATCGCCTGCCCAAAACAGCTCAAGAAAAGCTAACATGCTTGATGAAATTTACGCCCATTGATCCTCGGGTCGTCCACGCGTACGGGGATAATATCGTCAGCCGTGATTGCAGTGGAATGAAGGGTAAATGGTTGAAGCGGCAAAGCCTGCTCCGATAGGACAGCCGCCACTCAACGGCGAAGTAACCTTGAAGAATTTCCGAGAATTCCGAGGTCCGGCAGCGATTGAGCCGCCGCGGCCCAAATAGGCGGCAGGATCCCGACAGCTGCCAACCCAATGCCGACTAAGTTGTAAATACCTGTAAACACCAGATTGGATCGAATCACAGCCATAGTCTGATTCGCCAACTCAAATACCTGAGGAATCAGGCGCCAATCCTCGCGCATGAGCGCCACGTGTGCCGCCTCCATGGCGATATCCGTCCCCGCTGCGCCCATTGCGATGCCGACGTCAGCCTGGGCCAGCGCGGGCGCATCGTTGACGCCATCACCTACCATGGCGACTGTCCTGCCCTGCGCTTGATAGTGCCGAACCAGCTCAATTTTCTCCTCCGGCAGCAGCTCGGCGCGGAAATCCAGTCCGAGCGGCTTGGCTAACGAGGCCACGGTGGGCTCACTATCACCACTGATGATCTCCATATGCAAGGACTTGATCGAACGGAGTTCTTCCAGCGCTTCCGGGATCTCAGGTCGCAGCGTGTCCTGGGCGCCCATTGCGCCGATGAGGTGATCGCCCCGCCAAATCAGCAAAGGCGTCATGCCTCCACCCAACATCTCGCCTAACTCCGGTGGGATTTCCCCGCCATCCAACCTGCGCGCACTTTCAACACGGATCCGTTGTCCTTCGATCTCGGCGGCCACCCCGATGCCCGGGATAGCTTCAAATGATATTGGCTCAAGAAGAGGGATCCCCCTTTTCTCGGCTGCCTGCAGCACCGCTTGTGCCAGCGGATGTTCAGAGCGGCGCTCGGCGGAAGCAGCCAACTGAAGGATGTCTCGCTCGGAAACACTGTCGAGCCGCACAATTCGGCTGATCTCAGGCTGACCCAACGTGAGCGTCCCGGTCTTATCCAGCAGCAGCACATCCACCTTGTAGAGCGCCTCCAGATAGCGCCCACCTTTGATCAGCAATCCGTTGCGTGCTCCTCGACCGATGGCAGCCAACATGGCGACGGGTGTCGCCAGCGCGAAGGAACATGAACAAGCGACAACCAACACGGCGGCAGCAGCCAGCGGATTCCTTCCGATCAGATAGGTCATCAGCCCCACCCCGGCCACCAATGGTAAATAGTAGCCGGAGAAACGATCGGCCAACCGCTCGACTTCGCCGCGATTGGCCTCTGCCTCCTGCACCATCCGGACGGCTCGGCCGATGGTTGAATCGGCGCCGACGGATTCAACTTCCACTGTCAGACTGCCAAGCTGCACCAGACTGGCCGCAAACACCGTCGCGCCCCGTTCCGCCTCAATCGGCATGGATTCACCCGTAACCGCCGAGGCGTCCACTGTGGCGTTACCTTCGATGACCTTCCCGTCTACAGGCACATATTCGCCTGGCTTGACGATGACGGTTTCGCCCGGTTCCACCTGCTCAATGGGCACCATAACTTCCTCCCCGCTTCGGCGCACTCGGGCTTGTTTCGGCGTCAGTTCGGCCAGGCTCTTTAGCGCATGGCGCGCTCGCTCCGTGGTGAAGGATTCAACCCAATCACCGACCCGCATGAAGAAAACAACGATGACTGCTGTAGCCCATTCACCCACCGCCATCGCCGCCAGCACGCCAAGGCTCATCAGCGTGTGGGATATGATTTCTCGCTGCAAGGCGGCCCGCAGGACTTTGCGAAACACCGGATATCCGGCTACCAGAATTACTGTCAGCCAGGCCCAAACCGGGACCCGCTCAGTCAGCGCGCCAATGAACCCCAGGGCCTCCCCGATAACGATCAATAGCACCACGGCTGCGATGACCATCCCGAGAATGGCGATGGCGCGCTCTTGCGTCAGGCCGCTGCTGGTTTCCAGTGCAGAATCTTCGATCCGGTAGCCCGCAGCCTCGACTGCTGCCCCCAAATCCCGGGCCGTCACGCGTGCGGGATCCAGCTCAACAATCGCTCGTTCCGCAGCCAGAAGAACCCGCGCTGATTCAACCCCTTCAACAGATTCCAGTGATTTCCGGACTGTCTGGGTGCACTCCGCGCAGTCCATCCCCTTTACCTGCAAGCGCACCGTGCGCAGCTGGCTCATCGCCACCCCGCAGTGTTAATTATTTGAAGTTTCTCTTCAACGGTTGTTTTCTTCATCTCCCTGCTCCCCTCCGTGAAAGGATGATGAAATTGCTTTTCTCCCAGTGATGGTTTAAGCCTATCCCTTCTCAGCCGAAATTTCAGCGCGAGCTCGAAAATGCACTGCGACCATAGCCAGCAATAGCAGCGCCAGACTGACAAGCTGCCCCTGGCGAACCATCCCAAAGATCACCACGCTGTCCCCCCGGAAGCCTGAGATAAGCAAATATGAACCTGAGGCCAGGGCCATCCATAGTAAGAAAGTAAAGCCAGGGATAGACCTTTGTCTCGAGGCCCAAAGCACAGCCATCAAGGTCAGACCCGCCAGCAGAATCTCATACACCTGGGTCGGATGGCGCTCCGCGCCGAACAAGGAAATGCGCCAGGGGAGGGTCGTTTGCATTCCAAAAAAGTCTCCACTTGCCAAATGGGAAAAACCAAGCGCGATGGAGAATGCGGCCAAACCGGGGGCCAGCGCATCCAGTGCTGACCATAGGCGCAGCCGTCGACGCTGACCATAGATGAGTGCCAACAATCCGCCAGCCAGCATGCCCTCCGGAAGCGAGAGCGTGCTTGGATTCAGCGAAAACAGACCGAGCGGTCGCTCCAGGTATATCGAAAGGAACTGGAGAGCATAGCCCAGCCGTGCACCGATCAAGCCTGCGAGCAGGCTGTAGAAGATCAAATTCGTGATCGCATCCGGCGGGACATCGTGGCGCTCGGCAGCGCGCTCCGCCATGATGCTGCCAACCCAGACCCCACCTATCAAGAACAGGCCAGGCAGCTGGATGGCCAAAGGTCCGATGTTCAAAACCGGCAGCATCAGCTGTCCTCCTCCAGCAGATTCTTCACCGTCGTCCGCAACGTGGTTTCGCTCATAGGGCCGCCGATAATCACCTTTTGAATGACCCCTTGCTTGTCGATGAAATAGGTGGAAGGCAACGCCCGAGTCTGATAGCGAGCGCCCACGCTGCCATCTTCATCAAGCAGAATTGGAAAACTTAAACCGTATTCGGAAACGAACTGTTCCACAGCCATAATGGAATCCTGGTTGGTAGCGTTGACCGCGAGGATCTCCAGGCCTTCCGATTTGTGAGCCTGATAAGTGCGCTCGAGCGCCGGCATCTCGGCCCGGCACGGCGGGCACCAGGTTGCCCAATAATTCACGATCACAACCTTTCCCCGCAGCGAAGCCAGATCCAGCTCGCCTCCTTCCAATTGCTCCAACGAGATAGCCGGCGCTAAAAATCCCTGGCGCGGGCTGGGGATCTTCCCACCAGTGGTTTCCGCTGCGGGCACAGCGCGCCAAAAAATCCAACCGGCTCCCAGCAACGCAACCAGAAGCGTGACAGACCACCAGCGTCTCGGATTAGCGATCCAACTCGTCAGTGTGGACACTTTATTTGATACCTCCAATACACCGCGGCTTTTGCCGGTCAATGCACATGACCGCCGCTCTCTTCCCCTGGAATCGGCCCAAACCACCGACCGAATTGGCGAAGCTTCACCCTCTGGGTTGCCGCCAAGCTCGCCAGGCCTGTCGTGATGGGGACCGCGGAGATCAGCCCAAGGGACCCGACCAATGTGCGGACGATTTCCTCAGCGACAAATGAATGATTCACCGCCAGCTCCAACGGCTCAGCAAGCAGGCTGAACAAAAGGAACATGGGAAGCGAAGCGCCAACGTAAGCGAGCACCAGTGTGTTGACCGTGGCGGCGACATGATCCTGTCCTATGATCATCGCCCGCTGATAAAGATCGCGAAAGCTGAGCGCCGGATTCGCCCGTTTTAGCTCGAACACCGCCGAAACCTGACTGATGGTCAAATCGTCGAGCACGCCAAGGGCGCCAATAATCATAGCTCCTAACAGCAAACCGCGGAGATTGATGGGTCGTCCCAGAAATTGCTGAAGAAATAAGCTTTCCTCCGAACCGGTGCCCGTCAAATGAGTGAAATTGACCGAAAATGCAGCCAACAGCCCCGTGATGATCAGCGCCAGCAACGTACCGGCCACGGCGGTGTGCGTTTTCCAGGACCAGCCGTATACAAGATAGAGAGTTGACGCCAGCAGACCCAAGGAACCGATGATGCTGATCAGCACGGGATCTCGACCGGCGAGGATTTGTGGCAGGATAAACTGCAGAATCACAACAAAGCTCACGGCCATGCCGATCAGCGCGCGCAGCCCTTTCCAGCGACTCACGGCCAGGATAAAGAGCACGAAGAGCCCCGCCAGCAGCGCCAGCTCGCGGGTCCTGATAAAATCGGCAAAGGACGCGGTCGGTTCGCCGCCGAGGCCCGGGCTGATCGTCACAAGGATCTCTTGACCCGTATCCAACTCAGTCGTCGGCTGCTGTCGACCATATTCCATGAGCATGGACTCACCCTGATGCTGTCCTTCCAAAACAGTGATTCGCCACTGCTGGTAGACCTGACGCTCACCTCCCAGGGTGACCGCTCCCTCTTCCACCAGCTCCTCCAGCCGAGCCCGGCTGGTGCCGGCGGCCACCGGCGACCCGAACTCATTCGAGTCTCCCACTCCGCCTAAGGCTAATAAAAGCCCAATAGCGCTGGCCACCAGAATTACCAACCCCGCGATGATCACAAAGGACTTAACTTCAAAGCGCAATTTCACACCTCCAGCTGGATACAGAAAAGAAAGGTCTTACGGCTGCTCAAGGCCGTGCCGTTCGAGCAGCTCCTTATCGGCCATAATCTGCTGGGTTGGACCCGCCGCCTGGATCTTGCCCTCATCCAATATCACCGTCCGCGGGAGCATTTCCTGGACCAAACGCATATCGTGAGTCGCAACCACCATGGTCTGGGGCAGATCGGTGAGAAGCTGCATTAGTTCACGCCGGCCGCGGGGATCGAGGCCAGCCGTCGGCTCATCGAGCGCCAGAACCTCGGGGTCCATCGCCAAAACTGTAGCGATGGCCACGCGCTTCTTTTCGCCCGCACTCAGGTTGTGCGGCACCCTCCTATTCGCACCTTCCATGCCGACAGCGGCCAGCGCCTGTTCCACCCGCTGCTGCACCACTTTGTGATCCATGCCAGCATAGATCGGCCCGAAAGCCACATCATCATACACCGAAGCCGTAAACAACTGATCGTCCGGGTCCTGGAACACAAGACCAACAGCGGCTCGCACTTCGCCAAGACGATCTGGTGCGACGGGAATGCCGCACACCTCGATACTCCCCTCGGGCTGAAGAGTTCCATTAAGCTGAAGCAGCAGGGTGGATTTACCAGCGCCGTTAGGGCCAACCAAGGCCACCCTTTCGCCCGGTTCGATCACCAAATCGATCCGATCCAAAGCAAGCCGGCCGTCAGGATAGCGATAGGATAGATTGCGGATTTCTACTTTATGATGCATGACTACGGCAGCGCATATGAACTCAGAACAAGCGTCCCACAAAAGGCCAGTGCAGCCAACAGCGTCAGACTGTCTGCAAGCTGCCAGCGGTAGCCTTTCATGGTCTTCACCGTGCCATCATAACCTCGAGCGAGCATGGCTGAGTAAACCCGCTCGCTTCTCCCTAGCCCCCGCAACAACAAGCTCCCAATGAAACCTCCAGCATATGCAAGGCGGGCCCGAAGGCCTGGCCGCGCAGCACCCTGCGTCTGGCGTGCCTGGCGGGCCGACACCATCCGCTGGGTCTCTTCCTTCATCACGAAGAGATATCGGTACGTGAAACTCATGATGCTCACAAGCAAAGCCGGCACTCGAAGGGATTCCAAAGCCCAGAAGAAATCCTGAATGGAGATTAGCGCCATCAACAGTAAAAATATTTGGATTGCGATCCAGGAGCGAAGCAGCAGGCTAAAACCCCGCAGGCTGCCGGGCACACTCAGTGGCAGCCCGAGCAGAGGAAGTTCGAACCACGTGGTGCCGGGAACAACAAAGGGCAAAGTGAGGGCCGCCAGCAGAAATGGGAGCGCCAGCAGGGACCTGCGCCAAAGCCAAATCCAGCGCACGCCGGCATACGCTGCGAGCGCAAGGCAAAGCGCGTAGACCAACCCGTATTCAACCCAGCTGCCTATCGGCAGCCCCGAGATGGTAAGGACCAGCAGAAACCCCACCAGAACTTTCGCTCGTGGATCCCGCTCGATGGACTTTGAGGCTGCGGGTTGTAGCAGTCCTTCAGATGGAGCGCTCACCCAATGAACGCCCTTCCGGCGATGACATCACCCGTCCCAGGGCGAAGCCAATTCCGGCCATCACTATTGTGCCCAGGCCGACGGCCACAAGCGTGGTCAAAACCGGATTCCCCAGCCATGGAACCGTGTAGTCTGGCAGGATCTCAAACCACGCCTCTTGGGCTCGAAGTGCGAAACCGCCCATTTCGGCCACCGTTTCCAGGCCATCTGGTGCGCTCGAAGCCCAGGGGGATAGAAGAACAGCAACCAGCACAGCACCTGCGGCGGCTGCGATCCATGCTGCCGAAGTGTCGCCGGGCGCCGCTTTGCCCGAAGGCACAAGGTTGGGCCGCACCGCCTCGAGGAAAACCAATGTCGCCACCGTGATCGCGCCCTCACCCACCCCAATAAGCGCATGCAGCCCACTCATAGCCGGCAGCCCGAGATTTAGCGGGAAGGTGCCTGAAAGCGCCAAAATCACTGCCGTTACCATCGCGCCAGCCACCACCGACAGCCAGGCGCCTGTGAACGAGCCAACGATCATTCCCTGCCGGTTCCCTTTCAAGGTTCGCCGGATCAGCCGGTACACGCCATATCCCACGAAGGTGCTCAGGATCCCCATGGTCAGGATATTCCACCCCATCACCAGCAGACCACCATCCTGGAAAAGCAGCGCTTGCAGCACAATTACCGAGGTCATGACAAGACTGGCCGCCCAAGGGCCAAGCAGCACCGCAGCCAGGGTGCCTCCGATGAGGTGCCCGGAGGTGCCAGCCACGACTGGAAAATTGACGGCCTGGGCGGCGAAGATGAAGGCCGCCAGGATCCCCATCAGCGGCACCTGCCGCTCGCCAAGCTCTGCCTGGGAGAGGCGTAATGACCGGAACAGGATGACGGAAGCGATAATCCAGCCCACCAGCGCTACAGCCGGCGACAGGAAACCATCGGGGAGATGCATCGAGGTCGGTGAGTACAGCATGATCAGTCCTCCTGTGTGGATGAGCACTCAAGACATAGGCCGGATAGAGCCATATGCCGGCTGTCGGCAAGGAAATTGTAATTCTTGGCCAAAAACGCCTTCAGATTGTCAAAAACATCATGAGGGATTTCCTGCACCTGCTCACAGCGACGGCAAACCAGGTGTGCATGCAGGTTCCGGGGGTCTCGATAAGCAAAGCGCTGAACATCTGGCCCCGTGGACATGAGATCCACCAGGCCCGCCTCATGCAAACTGTACAAGTTTCGGTAAACCGTCGCCAGGTTCAGGCCCGGAAGTTTGCTTTTCGCCCGCTCGTACACCTCTTGCGCGCTCGGGTGCCCACTCATATCCGCCAGCGTTTCCAGAATCAGCGCCCGCTGAGCGGTCACGCGCACTCCGCGTTCCCTCATCCTTTGTTCGAGCATTTCACCTTGGGTCATCAGCAAATCCCTGCACCTGCAAATAGTTGCAGGAGGATACCATGCCCACAATCGAACTTCAAGCAGCGGCTAAATCAAGGTGCAAAGGTCAGCGTGATACAATCCGGCCAGTATGGAAACAGCCGCTAATACAGGAGCAAGTGCCAGCCAGGCTGCATGAATGAACTCCCGCTCTTTCCGCTCCAATCCGTTCTCTTCCCCGGGATGCCGCTGCGACTGCATATTTTCGAAAGCCGCTACAAAGAACTGATCCAACGCTGTCTTGATGACCAGCTCCCCTTTGGCGTTGTGCTGATCGCAAAGGGACAGGAAACCTTAGGACCGCTGCCCGAGCCTCACGACATTGGCACCACCGCCCAAATCAGCTATCTTGAACCGCTGGGCGATGGGCGCAGCAATCTGCTCGCCATCGGTGGAGAACGTTTTCGAATCATTGAGATTCTGGGCGGACATCCCTATTTGACAGCTCGCGTGGAATATTTGCCTTTGCCGGTGCTGGATACGCAGCAAGGTGTCAGAGATGCGAGCCGGATCCGCCCTCTGGTCGAGCGATATCTTTCCGCGCTCTCCGCCATGGATCTGTGGCGCGAGGGTACATTCGAACTACCTCAGGACCCCATCGGATTGGCCTTCATGGCCGCCGCCGCGCTCCAGGTGCCGAAGGAGAAGAAGCAATCGATGCTCGCAGCCACAAACGCC
>JBKHKF010000332.1:0-3414 GCA_046537745.1 Anaerolineales bacterium
ACCTTCTTCTGGAGTGTGAGCCATCCCCTGGTAATGATCTCCTGGCCAGTTACAAACCCCTCTAAAATACGCCTATTTCTGCCCTTTAGACCTTCGGATTGACGTCCAGCAAACCGAGGCCCAACCGTGGCGCCTGCATACGCTCCTGCTTCTTGCCGAAGCGGACCACATCACCGTCCTCGGCGATGGCTTCCACCGCCAGCCCAAGGCTCTGCAGCTCCTTGACCAGCACCCGGAAGGAGGCCGGGATTCCCGGCTCCTCGATAGGTTCTCCCTTGACGATGGATTCGTAGGTCTTGACCCGGCCTTGCACATCGTCGGACTTCACGGTGAGCATTTCCTGCAAGGTGTGGGCGGCACCGTACGCTTCCAGCGCCCAAACCTCCATCTCACCGAAGCGCTGGCCGCCGAACTGGGCCTTGCCGCCCAGCGGCTGCTGTGTCACCAGCGAGTACGGGCCGGTGGAACGAGCGTGTACCTTGTCCTCGACCAGGTGATGAAGCTTCATCATCATCACGTTGCCGACGGTCACTGGCTGATCATAGGGCTCACCGCTCTTGCCGTCGATCAAGATATGCTTGCCGAGAATAGGCAGCGGCCGCCCGGTCTCCTCCATCACTTCCTCCGCCTTCTCACGGACGGTTTCCGGCAGTGCGTGCGGATGGATCTTGGTGCCGTTTCGCTCGGCCCAAAGGCGCAGGCAGGCTTCAATCGCCGCTTCATGCAGCGGTTTCTTATCGGAGGGATGCCGATCTCCGCTGAAATCCAGGATGTCATCCGGATCGTATTCCTGCTCACGCAGCCATTCCCGCAAAGCAGCCCGGCGGGCGTACTTGATATCCGTCGCTAGCAGCTCGGCGTCGTATTCACCACGAGCTTCGAGCCAGTTTTCGAGATAGATACGGCGGACCTCGTCGTCATCCTTAAAGGCATCTTCTTCGTAATAACCCTCATCCTTCAGCCACTGCCAGGCTTGTTCGCCGATCTCCTGCCAGGCCTGATCGATCATCCACGCTCGCGCCAGCTCGCCCTCAATTTCGAGCTCCTTGGCACCGTCGAAGGTCGGCGTGATGGCCCGGGTGCCGAGCCGGTCGCAGGCCCAACCCAGGTGGGTTTCCAGGATCTGGCCGATGTTCATTCGGCCAGGCACGCCCAATGGATTCAGGATCAGGTCTATCGGTGTGCCATCTTCAAGATAGGGCATGTCCTCGGTGGGGACCACCTTTGAAATCACGCCCTTGTTACCGTGGCGGCCCGCCATCTTGTCGCCCTCCGTCGCTTTTCGCTTCTGGGCAACCGACACACGAACCATCTTCTCCACGCCAGCTGGCAGATCGCTGTGCTCGTCGCGAGTGAAGACCTTGACGTCCACCACCTTGCCGCGCTCGCCGTGTGGCATGCGCAGCGAAGTATCCTTCACTTCACGCGCCTTCTCGCCAAAGATGGCCCGCAGCAGCTTTTCTTCCGGGGTCAGCTCTTTCTCGCCCTTCGGCGTGATCTTGCCCACCAGGATATCGTTGGGGCCGACCTCGGCGCCGATGCGGATGATGCCGTCCTCGTTTAGATCGCGCAGTGCTTCCTCGCCGACGTTCGGGATATCGTAAGTAATTTCCTCAGGGCCGAGCTTGGTGTCGCGGGCTTCCACCTCGTGCTTTTCGATATGCACCGAGGTGTAAATATCCTCACGCACCAAGCGTTCCGAGAGCAGAATGGCGTCCTCGAAGTCGCCGCCTTCCCAGGACAGGAATGCGGTAACGATGTTTTGACCTAAGCCGAGCTCGCCGCCAGCGGTGGAGGAAGAATCCGCGATCACATCGCCCTTCTTCACACGCTGTCCCTTTACAACGGCCGGGCGCTGATCGATGCAGGTGCCCTGGTTGGATCGATTGAAGCGGCGCAGGTTGTACACCTGATTGCCGTTCTTCGACCGGATCACCACCTTGCTGCCTGTGACCGACTCCACCTCGCCATCCACGTCGGACAGAATCACCTGCCAGGAATCGGCCGCTGCGTGTCGTTCCATGCCGGTGGATACCAAAGGCACCTCCGGCCGGATCAGCGGCACAGCCTGGGTCATCATGTTGGAGCCCATCAAGGCTCGGTTGGCGTCGTCGTGCTCAAGGAATGGGATCAAGGCCGCGCTCACGCCCACGATCTGTTGTGGCGAGACGTCCATATATTCGATCCGCTCTGGCGAAGCGAAGAAGAACTCGCTGTGACGCCGGCAGGAGGCACGGGGCCGTATGAACTCACTGCGCTCGTTCAGCGGTGAGTTGGCCTGCGCGATGACGTAGCGATCCTCCACGTCGGCGGTCAGATAAGCGATATCGTCGCTGACGTAAGGGACGATTGGAATAGGTTCCTCCAGATCGGCCAGCTTCTTCGCCAGCTTCTCGGTAACCTCTTCGCCTTCCTTAATTAAGACCTTGCCGGTCTCAGGGTCCTCAACGTCCTCCCGGACCTTGCGGCCGATCAAATCCTTGTCGCCGGCATTCAACGAGCGGATCACCTTGCGGTACGGCGTCTCAATGAAGCCGAAGCTGTTGACCTTGGCGTAGGAGGCCAGACGGCCGATCAAGCCGATGTTGGGGCCCTCCGGCGTCTCGATCGGGCAAATGCGTCCGTAGTGCGAATTGTGCACGTCACGTACGTCAAAGCCAGCGCGCTCGCGGCGCAGACCGCCAGGGCCCAGCGCCGACAATGTGCGCTTGTGTCGGAGCTCGGCCAGCGGATTGGTTTGCTCCATGAACTGCGAGAGCTGGCTTGAGCCGAAGAACTCTCGAACCGCCGCCACCACCGGTCGAATGTTGACCAACGACACCGGCGAAAGCTGATCTTGATCGCGAATGGACATGCGCTCGATAATGACGCGCTCCATCCGCCGCAGACCGACGCGCAGCTTGGCCTGGATCAATTCACCGACGGTCTTAACCCGGCGGTTGCCGAGGTGA
The DNA here is from genome assembly GCA_046537745.1 of Anaerolineales bacterium. GTDB lineage: Bacteria > Chloroflexota > Anaerolineae > Anaerolineales > E44-bin32 > DASWJQ01. The sequence goes on from JBKHKF010000332.1 coordinate 2,952, forward strand.
TCGATATCGTCAGGCTGTTCTTCACGGTTGTTGATCAAGATGAGGCGCTCCACCAGCCGGTAAATATCCCAGGTGGTCACCTGACGATGGCCAAGGGGAACTTCCCCGTTGGGATGCAGCTTCTGGTTGAGTTTGTAGCGCCCCACCCGCTCCATGTCGTAGCGGCGGAAGTCAAAGAGCTGTTCGTGCAAATACTCACGCGCGTTGTCCAGCGTCGGCGGATCGCCCGGTCGCATTCGACGGTAGAAATCAATCAACGCCTCTTCGGCGACGGTCCGGCCGCTGCTCAAATCCCATTCCGGCTCCTGCCGGATAGTGGTTTCAATGTATGGATGATCCGAGTTAGCGTCCGCTTCGGCGAAGAGCTCCAACAGCTCCTCGTCGCTGCCGTCCTTGATGGGGGACGATTCGTTGCCATCCTCCACTGCGGCCAGCGCTCGAAGCAAGATGGTTACTGGAATGG
>JBKHKF010000333.1:0-3409 GCA_046537745.1 Anaerolineales bacterium
GCCTGCAACGTCCGATGAAGGTGGGTGTAGGCTTCCGCGTGCACCGTCAATGTCGAGGCACCGGCCTCGGCCAAGTCCTTCAAGAAGGGATCGGGCTCTTCCACCATAAGGTGGACGTCGAGCGGCAGCCTGGTGGATCGGTGGCAGGCTTGCAGCACGGCGGGCCCCATCGTCAGATTGGGTACGAAGTGGCCATCCATAATATCGACGTGGATCCAATCCACGCCGGCATTCTCTGCTTGTTGAATCGATCCGCCAAGTCTGGCGAAATCCGCCGATAGGATCGAGGCGGAGATTAAAGGTCGGTCGCTCATCGTCGTAATCATACCGTCGCGGCAGGTGGTTGACAAGGAATTGTGATGGCGACCTCGGGCGCGTTTATCAGGTTTGTAAACTCGCTGTAAGGCATTTGTAGGTTGGAATAAGGCATACTATAGGTAGCCCGGCTCAACGGGCGACTGATGTATACTCGAGCGTGGATTGTGAGCAAAACTTTGGCTTGCTGCCTGGCAAGGATGCACAAGGAAGCAGGGGGCTTCATATCACGATATGCCCAACCGCCGCTTTTAAAAGCGCAAACCATACTTTGTACCCGGTGTAATAGCGAATGACTCCGATTGGTGATTTGCTGAATTCAATTCTCTCTGAAGGATCGGATGCCCGCAGTTCCAGCCGACCGCTGGAGACATCCCGTGCAGACCGCGCGCATGATGATCCGCAAAAGGTCGAAGCCGAGGTCCGGCGCTTGTGGTCCGTGCTTCGACGCACGGCGGCTATCTCAGCAACGCTGAACTATGAACGGGTCCTGGACATGGCACTCGACCTCGGATTAGCGGCGCTATCGGATCCCAACAACGGCTCCTCCGACATCGTTGGCGTTCTTTACCTTTTCGATGACGATCAGCTCTATGCTGCCTCCGCTCGTGGATTGACGCAGGCTGATTGGCGCGTACACCTGCCAGGTAAGAACGGTGTGCTGGGTCAGTCGCTGGAATCCACAGAAGCTCGTGTGCTGGACAACCCTTCGGACGACCCCGAGCTCAAGCACATCGCTGCCCTCCACCGCTGTCAGCAGGTCATCAGCATCCCACTCGGCGTCGGCCTGGAAATTTATGGTGCTTTGCTTTTCGGCCATCCGCAGATGGGCTTTTTCGATCAGCCGGATCGGCTCGAGCTGTTGGAAGTGAGCGCGCAGCAGGCGATGATTGCACTGCAAAATGCCAGGCTTTATCGGGAGCTGGAACAAGAAAAGGAGCGCATTTCCGAGATTCAGGAGGAAGCGCGGAAGAAGCTGGCCCGGGATTTGCACGATGGACCCACGCAGTCCATCAGCGCCATCGGTATGCGGGTGAATTTTGCCCGCAGGTTGCTGGACCGGGATCCCAAGGCTGCTTCCGATGAGCTCTACAAGATCGAGGAGCTGGCGAGACGGACCACCAAGGAAATGCGGCAGATGCTGTTCACGCTCAGGCCTCTTGTGCTCGAATCGGATGGGCTGGTGCCTGCCTTTGAGCACCTCGCCGAAAAGGTGCGTGAGACTCATGATCAGCGGGTGATCGTGGAAGCAGAGCAGGGCGTAGCGGACGACCTGGAGGTGGGCAAGCAGGGCGTGCTTTTCTTCATCGTTGAGGAAGCGGTAAATAACGCACGGAAACATGCGCAGGCTGAGCGCATCTGGATCCGCTTGCGTCGTCAGAAAGAAACCTTGCTGTTGGAAATCGCCGATGATGGGAAAGGCTTCGATCTCTCAGAGGTTGAATCCGATTATGAGAAGAGAGGAAGTCTGGGCATGGTCAATCTACGCGAGCGGGCTGAGCTGGTCAACGGCATCCTTAAAATTGATTCCAGCCCTGGGGATGGGACCGAGGTTCGGGTACTTGTTCCGCTTAGCGTAGAAGCCGCAGAGAAGCTGCACCGGGCGGGCTTTGCCGCTTGATTTTCGGATCCCCCAAATTTTTTTGTCTTTCGCTGGATCCGCCCAAGGGCGGGTCTTTCTTATTTCTGGGCTTGACCGGTCTCGGTTTCGGTGGCCAGCTGTCCGCAGCCGGCATTAATGTCGATCCCGCGACGCAAACGAACGGTGCATGATACGCCGCGATCCCTCAGGCGGCTCTGGAAGGCCTCGGCCCGTTCCATCGGGCTGGCCTGGCCGGGATAGCCCTCGGTGGGGTTCAGTGGTATCAGGTTGACATGGCTTAGCAATCCATCGATCCAATGGGCCAGCGCGTCGGCCTGTTCCAGGCTGTCGTTGACATCCCGGACCAGCGCCCATTCGAAGGTGATCCGGCGACCGCGGGAATCGACATAACGCTGGCAGGCTGCTCGCAGCTGGTCCAGCGGATAGCGTTGGTTGACAGGGAGCATGCTGGCCCGCAGTTGGTCATCGACGGCGTGCAATGAAACGGCCAGGTTGTAGGGTCGGCCCTCCTCTGTGAAGCGATCGATGGCCGGGATCAGCCCCACCGTTGAAACGGTGAACCTCCGCGCCCCGAAATTAAAGCCATCTCCATCGTTCAAGCGATCAAGCGCCTCCATGGTTGCGCCGTAATTGTGGAGTGGCTCACCCATGCCCATAACCACGACATTCGTGAGACGATCTCCCTCCGCCTGCAGCAAGCGTGCGTAGTGCAGGACCTGCTCGATAATTTCGCCAGAGGACAAATTGCGGCGGAATCCCATCTGGCCGGTGGCGCAGAAAACACAGCCCATGGCACAACCGGCCTGGGTGGAGATGCAGGCTGTCCGCCGCTTGTGGTAGCGCATGAGCACGGCTTCGATGTATTCATCGCCTTCCGGGAGCGCAAAAAGACTTTTCTCAGTCTGGCCGTCAATGGAGTGCAGATGCCGGACTCGCGCCAGCGAGCCGAAATCGAAAGCAGTTCTCATCTCCTCCCGCAGGGTTTCCGGCAGGGTCGTGATGTCCATGGGATCGGTGGCAAGTTCCTGATACAGCCAGTGCCATACCTGGTCGGCACGAAAGGAGGGTTGACCCTGCTCGGTCATCCATGTCTCCAGCTCGCTGTGGCTCAGGTCGTAAATGTTCTGCGCGTTGATGATCAATCCGCTCCCTTCAAGCTCTGCAGCAGTTCGGGCAAATCTTCAAAAACGTAGGTAGGCTTGATTTCGCTGGATTTGGCGGTGGCTTGATCGGTAACCCCGGTCATCAGCAAGGCGGTCGGTGAGCCAAGCCGGATGCCGCCCTGGATATCTGTCTCCAGCCTATCACCCAGGACCAACGTGTGTTCCGGGTCGGTCCCCATTCGCTCAATCGCCTGGCGGTAGAGATGGGGCTCGGGCTTGCCGACGACCAGCGGTATCTGGCCGGAGGCCACTTCCAGCGCCGCCAGGATGGCACCGTTGCCAGGGACCTGCCCACGCTCGTTCGGAAAAGAGGGATCCGGGTTGGTGC
>JBKHKF010000334.1:0-3402 GCA_046537745.1 Anaerolineales bacterium
GGGTAGCACTTGGTCAAAGCCAAACCCGCCAAAATGCCAGAATATAAGGAACAGAGCCAACAGGAAGCCCAGGTCTCCAATCCGGTTGGCGATGAAAGCTTTCTTGCCGGCCCGGGCGTTGCCGAGACCAAGCCCCCCCTGGTCGAACCAGAAACCGATCAGCAGGTAAGAGCAAAGCCCGACCAGTTCCCAGCCGACGAACAGCACCAGAAAGTTATCAGCCAACGCCAGCAACAACATGGAACCTACAAACAGGTTTAGGTAAATGAAGAAGGTTGTGAAGCGTTCTTCACCTTTCATGTATTCGACAGCATAAATGTGGACCAGGGTGGAAACGATTGTCACCACCAATGCCATCCAGGCTGAAAGTTCGTCCAACTGGAAAGACCAGCTGACGTCAATATCAAGTCCGACGATCCAGGGCGCCAGCATAATACGGATTGGCTCGGGGCTTGCCATGAGGTCGATAAAGGCGATGACCGCCGCCAGGCTGGCGGCAAGACAGGCCACGCTTGCCACGAAACCGGCTTCGCGGCCCTGATAAAATTGGCTGAGAAGCAGGTTGATGATGACGCCAACGAGGGGCGCCAAGAGCAGGATGAGCAGCCAGATTTCCATCGAGGAGATTTGCTCCTATCCCTTGAGACGGGCTAAATCAGCCACATCGAGCGTTCCCAGCCGACGCCGGATCTGAACGGCTAAAGCCAGGCCGATGACGGCGACCACGGTGTCAGCTACCAGGACGGTCAAACCGAAAGTCTGAGCCAGATCAGGCTGTCCGCTGCTTTGCCCGGCGATGACGAAAGCCAGCAGCACGCCTTTGACCATCAGTTGAATGGCCACGATCAATTTGATCAAGTTGCGCAGCATCAGCAGGCCGTACAAACCCACGCCGACAAGGCCTATCACCGCGAGCAGTGCAGCTGGAAGAATCTGGAGGTCCATCAGTTTGCTCCTTGGCGCGGCCGTTCGAGTTCTGTCGGGCGAATTTCAGGGTCGGTTGCTGCTTCCCCGGCCGATTTTTCACCATCACTTTCGACCGCAGGCTCGCTCAAGATGTGCAGCACCCCCAGTCCGCCTGCCAGGATCAGCAATGCTTGCAAAGCAGTGTCGAGGCCTCGTTGTTCCCAGAGTGCCTGCGAAAAGGAGTCGGAGGCGATGGCTTGTCCGGGGCTAAAGCCAGGCACCAGCCAATAGGCAGTTAAGCCACCGATGAAAGCCAGAATGGGAAGTGCCAGCCACGGGGAAAAGAGGGAAGGGCGGTTAACATCCGCTTCGCCTGCAATGCTGATTGCAAAGACAAACAGAACGGTTACGAGTCCGGCGCCGATGCTCAGCTCCAGTACAGCCAAATAGGGAGCATTCAGCAGGTAAAAGCTGATGGAGAGAAGCGCGCTGACGGCGGCGAGCCAAATCGCTGAGGTGAGCAATCGGTCAGCTCGTATGGACAGGACCGCGCAAAGGAATGCAAGGCCGAGCGCGGCGGCAGTGATGAATCCCATGATGGTTTCACCTCCTAGGGCCATGCTAGAGCGTTCAGGCACTCACTGTTAGTGAATGATGTCACAAGCGGGATGGACTTTGGTCACTCGGGGCATTTTCCCGTGAAGAGATGCCGGCGGGGAGGGCGGACGAAGGTCAGGTGGGGAAGACGGACAAAATACACTCGGCAAGGCTGCGTTGCCCCTCTATGATGGGGATGACGAAAGGAGCCTAGGGCATGAGCCACTATTGGTCAGATCGCTACGCAGATCGTATCGAAACGCTCACCAGTTCGGCCATCCGGGAATTGCTCAAACTCACGCAACAACCTGAGGTCATTTCTTTCGCCGGTGGATTGCCAGCCTCCGAGTTCTTCCCCTTGGATGCTTTTGAGAAGGCAAGCAGCCGTCTTTTGCATGAGAACGGGGAGGCGGCGCTGCAGTACAGCACGACGGAGGGCTACTTACTCCTGCGTGAGATGATCGCGCGCCATGCTGGACGATATGGTATTGAAGCAGGCCCGGAGAATATCCTCATTACAACCGGCTCCCAGCAGGCGCTTGACTTGCTTGGAAAGCTGTTTATCAACAAAGGGGATTCGATCCTGGTGGAGCGCCCTTCATACTTGGGCGCAATTCAAGCCTTTAAGGTGTACGGACCGGATTTTCACACGCTTCCACTGGACGAGCAGGGAATGCAGGTGGATGGGCTGGAGCAGGCGCTGGCTCGGGGTCCAAAGTTCCTCTATCTTCTGCCTAATTTCCACAATCCAGCAGGCGTCACCCTGTCCGCCGAGCGACGGGAGAAGATAGCCCTGGCGGCCCGCCAAGCAAAGGTGCCGATTATTGAAGATGATCCCTACGGCCAGCTTCGATATGAGGGCGAGCATAAGCCGGCTGTATTTGCGCTTGATCGCGATGCACGCAGCACCGATGGTATACAGAACACGAACGTGATTTATATGAGTTCATTCTCCAAAGTGCTTACACCGGGGCTCCGTTTGGGCTGGGTCATCGCGCCCACGGAGGTCATCGGCCGGCTGGTCCAACTGAAGCAAGGGGCAGATCTGCATTCAAGCACCTTCTGCCAGATGTTGGCCTACGAAGTCGCTTCGGATGGCTTCTTAGACGAGAACATTCAATTCCTGCGTGAGGTCTATCGGGATCGGCGGGATGCGATGCTTAATGCCCTGGCGGAGCACATGCCTGACGAGGTGAGTTGGACAAAGCCGCAGGGCGGGCTTTTCTTATGGCTTCGGTTGCCTGAATACTTGGACAGCAAGGAACTGCTGGCTGCTGCCCTGGAGGAGAACGTCGCCTTTGTGCCTGGCAGCGCGTTCTACACAGAAGGAGAAGAGGGAAGATACCACTGCCGACTTAACTTTTCCTGCTCGGATCGGGAGAAAATCGAGCTCGGCATTCAACGGCTGGGCAACGTGATTAGGGAACAACTCGCCGAGGTTACGACCAGTGCTAAGGTCGATAAACTTCCAACTTAATAACCTTTTCAATCCACCGTATTTCAAGGAGTGAGTGCCAAGCACTCGCTCCTTTTTTGTTGGTACGCCCGCGTACATCTTGGGTGTTTCGAAGGGTGGACACTGAGGAATGGATTGACGAGCTAAGTCAATCAGGCGAAGCGCAAGAGGTGGCGTTGCGCGACCTTCGGGCTGAGCTCGAGAGTGGATTGCCCTACGCGCTCTCGCGCTGGCTCTCTCCAAACGACCCTGGATTTTCCCTGATTCAGGAAAGCATCCAAGAGGCCCTGCTGAAGGTCCTCGAAAAACTTGAGAGCTTCGATGGCCGGAGTAAATTCACAACATGGGTTTACAAAATAGCTATCCACGAGGCGCTCTCTGAGCTCCGCCGTAAACGGTGGCAGAATGTCTCATTGGAGGAACTGCTGCACACAGAGGAGGAT
>JBKHKF010000335.1:0-3388 GCA_046537745.1 Anaerolineales bacterium
GCGCCTCGGCGGCCTCGTGCATGGTGATTGCTTCTGGCCCGGTCAATGTGTAGGTCTTCCCGTCATGATCCTCCTCTGTAAGCACGGCCAGAGCCGATTGCGCCACGTCGCGCAAATCGACCATCGCGATTTCGGCAACCTCGAGCGACCAATACATTTTGCCTTCGTTCGCAATAGTCTGGGATGCCATCAGGATGTTCTGCATAAAGAAGGTCGGCCTCAAGATTGTCCAGGTCAGGCCGGATTCCTTCAGCTCCTTTTCCACTTGCATTCCTTGCTGCACGATGCGGCTTTTTTCGGAGCCCCACATTGAATGCCGTACGATATGCGGTTGTCCGATTTCCTGCGCAGCCTCGATGAGATTGAGCGCCTGCTCAGCCTGAGTCTGTCCGTTCCAGGTCAGCAGGTACACTTTATCGATCCCCTCGAGGGCCGAACGAACGTCTTCCGGATCCCTCAGATCACCTTCCATGATCTCAGCGCCGGTTTCTTCGAGCGACACCGCCTTGGATCGATCATGGACAAACGCGCGCACGTCAGCGCCGGCATCAAGCAGCATCGGCACCAGGATGGAACCCGTGTTGCCGGCTGCTCCAGTTACGAGTACCTTTCCTACTTCTGCCATCTCCATACCTCCCTAACTACAAACCTTCTTTATGTCCTTTATAAGAGTCCGAAGTTAATACTTCATTAATATTGCTGATGCTGCCTGGAGGGCCCCTTTATCCAAAAAACTGCAGTTCAGGAACGGCCAAAGCCCTGCGGTCAGCTTTGGGGTTCCTTGGATTTGAATTCAACCGAGAAAGAAACAAGCTTGTGAATCACTCCAGCGTCGAGCCAGGTATTTGAGATAATTTGGGCGCGCGGGCAAAACGTTACACGCTGGAAGGCATCTTTTTCGCGAGAGAGGACGCGCTCTCCAACTCCGTGGACTTCGGACGGCGAACTGTTCACTGCTCTCAGCCTTTGACCTTCGCGCCTCGCGTATCGGGAAGAAGAATTCATAGGCATATTCCAGCGGCTCCGTGGACTGGCATTGACACGCCTCCCCAATCGTCACCGCCCAAGACGGGCGCCTGCGGTTCATCGTCCACCATCAAGCGCAAATTCTGCTGCCCTCAGGCCACGGGATCACAGCCAGGACGACTTGCGAAAACTGTTTGCCCTCCGGTGGATATTTCATCAGGCAATAGACGGAGTAGCTGCGGCGAATGGTCAGCTTTACGACCCATAAATGGACATCATCCAAAATAATCCCAGCCTGAGCTTCCTCCACCCCTCCGTCTGCAACTTCGCCGGGGCTCCGATCGCTCGCCAGACGACCACAGCCGGCCAAGCTCATGAGCGAAAGAGTCAGGATTAGCCACCGAACCTTTCGCCAAAGAGTTCCCATCAGACACCTCCCGAATAGTCGCCTAACCGGATCTAATTTCGCCTCATTTCACCTTCAATCAAGCAGGCCGCTGGCTTGATCCTTGCACGATTCAACCACCAGGACCCATATGGGCCTTGACAGACGGTCCGAAATCGTGATGATGGACAATAGATCCGCTGCAACGCAGCCGGAACGGAGGATAATACCGGGTTGTTGCATTTCGTGCGCTCGAAACCAATTCATGCGTTGATCACACTTGCGCTCATCGCGACAGGTTTGCTTAGTGTTGGCATAGATCGCGGAACCCAGGCGGCCGGAAATGCCCATCTCGAAGGGGTCGTGCGTGATGAAAACACCGGCACTCCCATCCGGGGTGCGACGATTCGCCTGCCCGATCTGGGACTATCGGCGGTCAGCGGCACCGATGGCCGATTTACCGTTCCGGATATCTCAATATCCGAGGAATATATTGTCACGAATGTGGTCATCAGCGCGGACGGCTACGGTGATTGGCGGATCGAAGGAGTGCGGCTGGTGCAAGTGGACACCCTCATTCTGACCGCCGAATTGGGGCCCTCTCCAAAAACAATCCAGGTTCCTCCACCCCGGCTCGAGCGCCCACCTGAAGACCAGCCCCTCATCTCGGGAGCGATGGGGGACCTGACGGCGGAGGATCAAACAGACGAACCCCTTCCCGCCACCATCGACGTGCGCGTCACCGGCGATCCATACTGCGACCTGGATAACGAATACACCGTCGAGACCATCGATTTCAAAGAATACGTCAAGCACGTGCTTCCCAATGAGTGGTCAGCCAGCTGGCCCGGGGAATCCCTGCGGGCGGGCGCCATGGCCGCCAAGATGTACGCCTGGTCCATCGTCGCCGCCGGGGGCAAGTGGAGCGACGCCGATGTGTACGACAGCACCTGCGACCAGGTTTACAACCCCAGCATCGAATACCAGAGCACCAACGACGCGGTCGATTTCACCTGGAACTGGCGCCAGACCTGGAGCAGCGACGGCAGCCTGGTGCGCGCTTACTACCGCGCCTATTACAGCCAGTGCCAGGATGCCGGCCTCGACAACCGCTGCATGGGCCAAAACGAATCGCGCGACATGGCCTATGACCGCTATTCCTGGGATGAAATCCTTGACGAATTTTATGTCGGCAGCCAGCTCAACGAAGTCTGGGATCCACCGGGCGGTTATTCGCTGCGCTACGAGGGCAACGGCTACGGCGATTTGGATCGGGTCAAGATCCTGCTGGATGACCCGGCCCGCCCGGTGGACGTCGGCACCACCGACTTCACCCTCGAGTGGTGGATGAAGGCCCGGCCCGGGGAGAACGGCGGCACCAGCTGCACCACGGCTGCGGACGCCTGGCGGGGCGGCAATATCCTGATCGACCGGGATGTCTTTGGCCCCGGCGATCACGGCGAGTACGGCGTCTCACTGATGAACGGCCGCCTGGCCTTCGGTGCGCATAACGGGAGCCAGGGCATCACCGCCTGCGGCTCAACCAACGTGGCCGACGACAGCTGGCATCACGTCGCTGTGCAACGGACCTTCAGCGATGGAGGTCTGGCGATTTATGTGGATGGCTCGTTGGATGGAGCCATCGTTGGACCCACAGGCGACCTGACCTACCGGGATGGGCGGACGCCGTTGAACAGCTGCGGCAGCGATGGTGACCAGCCGTGTTCCAAGGATCCCTACCTGGTGCTGGGCGCCGAGAAGCACGACCAGGACAACGACCTGTATCCTTCCTTCTTGGGCTGGATTGATGAGCTGCGGGTGTCGGACATCCTGCGCTATGACGACAGCTTCGCCACGCCCTCGGGCCCCTTCAGCCCGGACGGCAACACCATGGCGCTGTACCACTTCGACCGGGGTTTCGGCAATGACATCAGCGATAGCTCGGGCGCCTCTGGCGGCCCCAGCGATGGCTACCGCCGCTACGGCGGCGTGATCAACGGCCCCGAGTGGACCCTCGACTCCCCATGGTATGTCCCA
>JBKHKF010000026.1:0-14345 GCA_046537745.1 Anaerolineales bacterium
GGCTGTTTCCGTCCTTGTCTCAGGCGTGACGTAGCGTTCTTTCATCGCCAGGATTATAGGTCAATTAATCGCTGGTCGGCTCCACGGCAGCTGCCCCTTTGTGGCCTTGCCTTAGATTAAGAACAGGCTGCTCCATTTGCCGGCCAACGATCAAGCATTTTTCGAGGCGAATACCATATTAGAAATAGGGGAAACGTTCCCGCGTTTGCTACGCTTAATGATGATGGATCGCTGACAAGGAGAAGCTAGCATGCAAATAATCGTCATCGCCGACATCCACAGCCAGATCGACCAGCTACCGATGCTCGATTCGGATCTGAAAGCGGCGGATTTGGTGCTGCTGACGGGCGATGTCACCAACTTCGGCCGCCGCAAGGAAGCGGAGCGTATCTTGGACGCCATCCAGCCGCATGCAAAAGCGCTGTACGCCGTCCCGGGGAACTGCGATTATCCCGAGGTGGAGGAGGTGCTGACTGAACAGGGGTTGAATCTTGACGGTCGGGGCAAGACCTTGAACGGCCTTGGGCTCATCGGGCTTGGCGGATCGCTGCCGGCGCCCGGCGGAACGCCCAACGAGTACAGCGAAAGCGAACTCGGCCAACACCTGGAGCAGGCCGCCGCCGACATCGACCTGAACCAACCCTTTCTCTTAATCTCACACCAGCCGCCCATCAATACCAGCGCCGATCAGGTCCGCCCGGGCGAACACGTCGGCAGCCAGCAGGTGCGGGATTTCATCGAGAAGCACCAACCGCTGGCCTGCCTGACGGGCCACATTCACGAAGGCGTTGGCATCGATCAAATTGGGAAGACAAAGGTGATCAACCCCGGCCCGCTTCACACAGGCCGCTACGGGTTCCTCGAATGGGCGGATGGCATACTCACTGCCGAGCTGCGCGGCCATGGGGCCTGAACCCGAACCGAGACAGCCCGGCAGTCGCAGTCCGCTCTCTTCCTTTGCCAATACCCCGGCTGCGTGCGACAATGGGTGATCCTGGTGAGACAGCCTCGTCTCACCTGCCGGGAAATGGAGCAAGGAGAAGCTGAATGAAATCCCTGAAGTGGTGGATGCGCGGTGTCGGTTCCTTTTATGCCCTTCTGTTCGTGGTTGACGCCGTCATCAAGCTGCCAGTGACAGAAATGCTCGCGGGCGCAGGCATTTCTTTGGATCAAAGCAATTTGGCCCATCGCTTTCTTGTGGATACGTGGGTGATGTTCGCACTGGAGTTGGGCGTGATTGGACTGGCGCTTTGGTACTTCTCAAGCAAGCCTTACGAGAGTCGCGCCCTGATCTGGACGGTCCTTGGCCTCGAGCTTGTGCGCGGCATCGTCGATGATATTTACATGCTGGTTCGCGGCTATGAGCCCGCCTTCTATATTGGCTGGATCGTGATCCACACCATCATCATTCTGAGCGGGCTCTTGGCGCTGCGAAACGCTTCCGAAGAAGCCCTTCCAGCCCCGACTCCTGCCGTCGCGGAGCAGGGCTCGGCGGGATAAGCAAGATTCTAGTTTCCTTAACTCGTAGCTTATCTGGGAGCAGCTTTGCAGCGTCTGCTGATCGGCTGCGCGCTCGGCGCGCTGTTATTGGCGCGGCTCGGCAGCCGGGAGTTTATCCCCCAGCAGCAGCCAATCCTCTAGCCAGATTTAATTTTCGGGAGCAGCCGGCCGCAGTCTCGACAGAGGGTCCTCCGGCCCTTCCAGCAGGATTACGCTGCTGTCGGTCAACCTGAAGAAGACGACAACCGCGTTGTTCGATTGGTCCAGCTCCCGGATATGCCCCTCGGGATTGACCACGCTGCGGATGGCGTAAACACCATTAGGAAGGCCGGTAAGCGTGAGAAACTGACCGGGGAGATAGGCACCGTATGTGTCGATCCAGCCGGCCGAGATGCCTTTAAGCGTTGGGCCGCATGCCAAGTATTCCCTTGGATTGTCCGGCCCCTGCTCTCCCTTATCGGTATCCATCAGACAGTAGCTCACCTTGCCGCTGACATCCACCACATCCCGCAGCGTTCGATCGGAATTCGTTGACCAAAGCTCATAGCGCGCGAAGTCCTGCAGATGCCAATGACCGTGGTTGGGATGGTATTCAATGGAGGAAAGAAGCGGCTCGAGCGCAACCTCGCCAGACGTGGAGTATATGCGTTGTCGCACCTGGTAGCGCAGCAGATCAGCTCCTGGCTCTCCCGTCACCTCCAGGGGTCCAGCGCCAATATTGGCGATGGCGTTGGCGAATCGCACCACCCGCCAGTGGCCGGCATCGTCTTGGACAAGTCGAAGCTCAGTGAGCGGCATGGTGACCAAGTCGGGCAGGGCAACCTCAATCTCGTCCGTGAACTCCACCGACTGCGCGCTGGCAGTCGGGGTGACCGTTGGCTGAATCCCGGGTGCCGCGCTTTCGTCTCTAAAGACATCAGCGCCGAGGGAAAGGAGGGTCATCGCTCCCACTACGAGAAACCAGCGCTCCGGACTCAATTGAATATCTTCGCCCATTCTTGCCAACCTGCCATCACCAACACGCCGATATGCCTGAAGATGAACTACAATCGTGCCATCATTCTAACGCCTTCGACGGATCAAGTGGAATATGTCGCTCAACATCGGAATCATCGGCCTTCCCAACGTGGGCAAGAGCACCACCTTCAACGCGCTGACGGCTTCCCAAAACGCCGAGGTGGCCAGCTATCCCTTCTGCACCATTGAGCCCAACCGGGCGGTGGTTCCCGTGCCGGACGACCGACTCACGTCCATTGGCCAAACTGCCGAGCGTGACAGGATCATCCACGCGACCATTGAGTATGTGGATATCGCCGGATTGGTTGAAGGCGCCAGCCGGGGCGAGGGCCTCGGCAATCAATTCCTCGCCCAAATCCGGGACGTCGACGCGGTGCTGCACGTTGTCCGCTGCTTCCAAGACCAGGACGTGGCGCATGTCTCGGGTGACCTCGATCCGCAAGCGGACATCAGCACAATCCAGACCGAGCTGGCCCTGGCCGACCTGGAACAGCTTGAACGGAAAATCGAACGTCTTGAAGGCGAGGTCAAGGGCAATTCAGAGCTCCGGCCCAAACTCGAACTGGCACAAAAACTGCGGGCCCATCTCGATCAGGGGAATCCGGTTTCCACCTTTGAAACCCCAGACTCGCCGGCCATGAAGGAACTGGATCGGGACCTTCGTTTTTTGAGCAACAAACCTGTGATCTTTGTGGCCAATGTCGATGAGGCCGGCCTTGGCGAAGATGTCGAATGCGTCAAGCGAATTCGCGAGAAAGCAATCGCGCTGGAATCCCCCGTCATCAAATTGTGCGCGGAGCTGGAGAGCGGCCTCTTTGATCTGGTCGAGGCGGATCGTCGCGAAATGCTAGGCCTGGCCGGCCTGGAGGAAAGCGGACTCAACCGGGTGATCCGCAGCAGCTACGAACTGCTCGGGCTGATCAGCTTTTTCACCATGAACGAGGAGGAAGTTCGCGCCTGGACAATCACTCAGGGGACCCGGGCCCCGCAGGCGGCCGGCAAAGTCCATTCCGATTTTGAAAAGGGCTTCATAAAAGCCGAGGTGGTTTCAGCGGAAACCTTCCTGGAGTACGGAAGCCTGGCGGCTGTGCGAAACGCCGGTGAGCTCCGCATCGAGGGCAAGGATTACGTCGTCCAGGACGGGGACTTGATTTATTTCCGATCGAGTTTATAGCTTCGTTTTTGCTTCAGAATGCCGCCGGCTCAGCTGTAAGTCCAATCACTCGACCGCCCCGGGCCAGAAACACCCATCCCCAGAGTTTCATCGGTGGTGAAGCGCACCGGCACGGTCGGCAGAATAGTTGTTGGATTTAGGAGATAGTAAATGAAGACGCTGCTGCGTTTCGAAGAATTCTTCCTCTTCGTGTTTTCCATCTTCCTATTCGCGAATCTGGACGTCGCCTGGTGGTGGTACCCGCTGCTGATCCTGACTCCGGACATCGGGATGATCGGTTATGCGGTCAGCCCCAGGATCGGCGCCTACAGCTACAACCTGCTTCACCATCGAGGGCTGGCCGTCTCTTTATTCGTGGTCGGATTCTGGCTGGCAGCTCCGATATTGCAGCTTGCCGGCGCAATCATGTTCGGTCATGCCAGCCTGGATCGAGTTTTCGGCTATGGCTTGAAGCACACCGATTCCTTTCAACACACACACCTCGGTTGGATTGGCGAAGCAGCTGCAAGCAGAGAACTTGCGCGACCACGTTTGACGCGTAGTCGCCGCACACGCTAGCGCAACTTTCTTTTGAAAATCCGGCTGCGTTGGGGCTGAATGCATGGCCAAGCGAGTTCTGCCCACCATAATTCTGTTGGCGGTGGCAACCGCCGCCGGATTGGCTCGGCCCGATTTGCCTGCCGATGTCGTGGAGGCGCGCTACGGCCAGCCCCCATCCCAATTCATGGAGATTGATGGGGTCCGCCTGCACTATCGCGATCAGGGTGCGGGCCCGCCGCTGGTGCTGATTCACGGCACCTTCTCGTCGCTCCATACCTGGGATGGCTGGGCGGAAACTCTGTCGGCGGATTATCGTCTGCTCCGGCTGGATCTGCCGGGACACGGACTGACCGGGCCTCGACATGATGGAGATTATTCGCGTGGAGCGGACGCCGAGCTTCTGGCCGATTGGCTCGATCGGCTTGGCGTTGAGCGAGCGTCACTCGCCGGGAACTCGCTGGGCGGTGCCATCGCCTTGCGTTTTGCCCTGGCGCACCCCGATCGTGTTGATAAGTTGATCCTGATCGACAGCACAGGGCTCCCTGTCCCGCAGGAGGCCGAACCGATCGCCATCTTTCAAATCCTGGAGGTTCCCATCCTCCGCAATGCGGCTGCGCTCTTCACACCCCGCTTCTTCTTCCGCCAAACCCTCGAGGGAGCCTATGCCCAGGATGACCGCATCACGGAGGAGCTTGTTGACCGCTACTATCTGCTGATGCGACGCGAGGGCAACCGCGCCGCGCTGCTCCAGCGCATGCAGACCAGAGATCAGCCGCTCGCTGACCGCTATTCCACTATCGAGGCCCCAACCTTGATCATGTGGGGAGAGCAAGATTCGTGGATCCCCGTTGAAAACGCGTTTCGGTTTGAAGAAGTCCTTCCCACCGTGGAGGTGGTGGTCATTGAGGAGGCAGGCCACATGCCGATGGAAGAACGACCGGGAGTCACGGCGGAGTTGGCGGAGGAGTTTCTGGCGCGCTGAAGAGATAGCCGGTGGGGCAAGTCCACAGTTTGAAGTAAATAGTTAACTTCCAGGCACTGATCGCAGAGCTGACTACAGTCGCGCCAGCAAATCCTCCCGACGGAAGGCAGCCCGGCCGAGCCACAGCAGCACTGCATCGATCATCCACACCACTAAGCCCAGGATCAGAGCAACAATCGGGCTCAAGAAAATCACGCCGGCAATCTGCGCGAACAGCAGCCCGACGATAGGGACGACGATGACCCCTCCGGCCTGATACGCTTCCTGGAAAGTGTTGACTCGGGATGAGAGCAATACCGTCGAGGCCAGACCCAGAGCCGCCACCGCCGGGGTAACCCAGAACACGAGCACCAACCATAACGTGTTCGGGAAGAACAACCCACCCATCGGAACGAAGCCGACGGCATTGACGGCAACTGAGTACAGCAGGAAGCTCCCCACTGACACCACATTAGCCGCGATCCAGGCTGTCAGCATCTTAGAAATCAGCAGCTCCAAATCGCTCAGCGGCGTATGCAGAAGCGCTTCAAGCGTTTTGCGTTCACGTTCACCCACAAAGCTGTCGGCCGCGATCACGCTGGCCACCATCATCGGAACCAGCAGGTACAGGGGAGCGAAAAGGTACTCGAGCATGAGCACCATCATGACCACATTGAATGGTAGGCCCTGGAAATCCTCCATCACGCCCGCGGGCACTTGTTCCAGGAATGTCACGAGGTCCGATTCCATATTCAAGGAATCGGGCGCGTAAAGCGCCCCCAACCCCAGACCAACCGGCATCAAAACTTGGAGCAGGAGCGGCAGGATAATCATGGGAAGAAGCACCATCGGGCTGCGCAGCACCACGGTCAGATCCTTCCAGATGATGGTGCGGATTGCTCTCCAAGGCAGATTCTTCATGATGCCCCTCCTTCCTGATGGAGTCCAAAATAGACATCCTCCAGTGAAGGCTCCTGCGGGGTAAGCCGATAGACCCGGATTCCCTCTGTAACCAGTCGCTCCAGGGCCGCCGGGATTCGGCCCTTCTCAATTCGATCAATCACAAGAAGGGTTCGATCCCGACGAACATTGGACTCGCCATATGCGGATTCGAGCAGCGAGAGCGCACGATCCAGGTCCTGCTCATGAACCTCAATCTCCAACTCCTGGCCGCCGCCGATCCGCGCGCTGAGCTCAGCCACGGTTCCCATGGCCACTATCCTGCCCTGGCGTAGCACCGCCACTCGATCGCAGAGCCGCTGTGCTTCGATCAAATTATGGGTGCACATAAATATGGTCCGGCCGGCCAGGCGAAGTTGGCGGATAAGCGCATGAACTTCGCGGGCGGCCATTGGATCCAGGCCCGCGGTGGGTTCATCCAGAAATAAGAGTTCAGGTCGATGAATCAGCGCTCTCGCCAGCGCCAGCCGCTGCTTCATACCTTTGCTGTAGCCGCCCACTTTGTCGTTGGCCCGCGCCGCCAGATCAAATCGCTGAAGCAAGTCTTGAACCCGTATTGAAACCTGATCCTCCGGCACCGCATATAGATGTGCATAAAAGGTGAGGTTTTCGCGGGCTGTCAGCCGCTCATCCAACGAGGGCGCTTCGGTGAGCACGCCGGTCCGCTGTCTCAGTTCGGAACCATCTTCATAGGGTGACAGTCCAAGCACCTCAAGTTCGCCGGCGGTGGCTTTCAAAACTCCATTCATCAGCCGGACAGTGGTGGTTTTGCCGGCGCCGTTGTGGCCGAGGAAGCCGAAGATTTCACCGGCGCTAACCCGGTAACTGATCCCATCCACTGCAACGAGGTCGTCGAATCGGCGCACTAGATTGTTGGCTTCGATGACTGCGGTCATGTACTCCCTCGCCCCTTTAGGTTCAGAATGACAAAGCTGATTCTAATGGGATTTTTAGCAAACCAGCCTGGTCAGACGACCGGGAAGCTGAGTTCGCTAGAGAAACAACCGCCAAACCTGGGCCACTGTGAAAGTGATGGCGAAACCCATGCCCAACGGCAGAAGCGCCGCAACCGCCGTCCACTTAAGACTGCCCGTTTCAGCGTAGATGGTGTACAGCGTGGTGGAGCAAGGGTTGTGCACCAGGCTGAAAATCATCAGATTGACCGCCGTGAGCAGGGTCCAGCCGCCGGCCTGGAAGATGGCCATGGCCGTCTCGGCGCCGGGCTCGAACATCACGCCCGCGCCAGCGCCGAGTCCGGAAATGTCGACACTCAACACGGTGAGCATGAGCACTGTCGGGATGACAATTTCATTGGCCGGGATGGCGACGATGTAGGCCACCAGGATCACGCCGTTCAGGCCGATCAACAACCCAATGGGGTCAAGCAGGTTGATCAGGTGTTCGGCGATGCTGGCGCCGCCCACGGTGATGTTGGAGCTGAGCCAGATCACG
Source organism: Anaerolineales bacterium (assembly GCA_046537745.1). Lineage (GTDB taxonomy): Bacteria > Chloroflexota > Anaerolineae > Anaerolineales > E44-bin32 > DASWJQ01. The sequence goes on from JBKHKF010000026.1 coordinate 7,605, forward strand.
GCGCCGGCTGGTGCGGCGAAGACGATGGCTCTCCAAAGAACATAGATAGTGCGGTCAATCAGCGAGGTGTAAATGGTCGACCAGATCCGCGGAGGTCGGTAAGGCGGCAGCTCCAGGCTGAAGGTGGACACCTCGCCCTTGAGCCAGGTGCGCGAGAGGAACCAGCTGACGGCGAAGGTCAGCGCCACCCCAAGCAGCGCGATGCCTACAACCGAAAGGGCCGAGATCAGACCAGCCAGGTGGGCCGGCACCAGGGCGCCCAGGAACAAACTGGCAATCAGGATTTGGGTGGGCCAGCGGCCGTTGCACAGCGCGAAGTTGTTGGTCAGGATGGCGATCGTCCGCTCCCGCGGGCTGTCGATGATTCTGGTGGCGATCACACCGGCGGCATTGCAGCCGTAGCCCATCATCATGCTCAAAGCTTGCTTGCCATGGGCACCGGCTTTTTTGAACAGGTTGTCCAAATTAAAGGCGACCCGGGGCAGGTAGCCGAAGTCCTCCAGCAGAGTGAACAAGGGGAAAAAAATGGCCATCGGCGGCAACATCACGCTGACCACCCAGGCGGTTGCCAGATAGACTCCGTCGATCAGCAGCCCGCTCATCCAGGCGGGCATGGCGATGACGGCGGCTCCTTGATGCAGTAGCGGATAGGTCCAATCAATCAAGATTGAGGCAAGCCAACCGGAGGGGGCATTGGCGCCCGAAATGGTGATCCAAAAGACCAGCGTGAAGAGCAATAGCATGACCGGGAAACCCCACAGCCGGCTGGTCACAATCCGGTCGATGGCGGCATCGAGATCGAATCGAGGCTTATCATCCGGTCGGGTGACGGCCCGATCGGCCAGGAGGGCTGCCTCCGTGTAAATGCCTTCCACCAGCTGCTCGTGCAAATCGCCGCCCAGCTCCCATCGCATCGTCTGAGCCTGCTGGATGATCTGGTCGGCGTTCATCCTCCCGGGCTGGCTCATAAGTTCGCCTCCGTGGAGGCCGCTGCCATCTCGCGAGGTTCGCCCTTCAGGTCGCCTAACCGTCCTTCGCGCAAGGCCTGTTGGATCTGCTCATCACCTTCAAGCAAACGAAGCGCCACCCAGCGGGCATTGGGCAGCTTGGGAACCAGTCGCTCCACCTGCCTCGTCAGTTTCTCCAAATTGGATTTGAGCGTTCCGGGTAGCTCCTGAAGCCGGTAGGGCCGGGTCGCCGTTTGGCCGGTTGCCACCTCGTGGACTGCCGCGAGTAATTGGTCCAGGCCCCGCTGGTGCCGGGCCGCCGTCGGAACCACCGGAACCCCCAGATCGCGAGCCAGCCGCCGGTCATCGACCTTGAGGCCGTGGCGTTCCGCCTCGTCCATCAAGTTCAGGCAGACCACCACCCGATCAGTGATTTCCAGGACCTGGAGCACCAGGTTCAGGTTGCGTTCCAGCCTGGTGACGTCGACCACCACCACCGTGACATCCGGCCTTCCGAAGAGGATGAAATTGCGGGCGATCTCCTCATCGACCGACATCGACAGCAGCGAATAAGTTCCGGGCAAATCCACCAGCTTGTAACGCGCGCCGCCGTATTCGAAGCCGCCCTCGGCCCGGGTGACGGTTTTGCCCGGCCAGTTGCCAGTGTGCTGGCGCAGCCCCGTCAGGGCGTTAAAGACGGTGCTCTTGCCTGTGTTTGGATTGCCAGCCAGCGCGACCACGTAGTCGGCCTCCGTCATGTCCACGCCCAACTTGTGCAGTTGGGCCGCGCTGTGCACCGGGCATGTCTCGCAGGCTTTTGATCCCTGCATTTTCTTTGCCATCACGACCCATCCCTTATCACGCGCACTTGATCGGCCTGCTCCTGGCGCAGTGCGATGACCGCTCCTCGGATTCGATAAGCCTTGGGATCACCGCTGGGGCTCACCAATTCGGCCTTGATTTCAGTCCCCGACACTAATCCCAAATCCAACAGCCTGCGCCGCTCTGGACCGCGGCAGGCTGGGCTCAAGGCGACCACCTTCGCCATTTCCCCAACATTCAGGTGGCTCAGCCGTTCTTCATGCTCCCGGCGGATGACCTGCTGATCCCGCATCCTACGGACTGTAAGATTTTCGGCCAGCAACGGCGCCAGCGCATGCTCCTTGCCCTCGCTCCAAAATCGGATCCTTCGGGGGCTCCGCTCCATTACGCGCAGAACTTGCCCCAGGTGAACCCCTTCGGCCAGCAGCTGTGCATAGATCGTTTCTGGTTCATCCTCAATATGGACAATACGGTAATTGGCTTCCGGGTCCGCCTGCGCCAGCGGGATCCCCTGCGGCTCGCTCCAATCGCCCTCTGCTGTCGGAATCGGATCTCCATGCGGGTCATGGGTTGGGTGGCCCAACCTGGCGGAAAGCACCTGTAATTGGTCCTTCGACAGATGATGCTCGCGCTGATCGGCCCGCTCATGCCACTCAATCTCGTGATAGCCGGTCTCCTCCGCCAGGTAACGCTCCCACAGCCGGTGCGCGCGAACGATGTGAAGTGCGCTCTCTCTGCCTCTGACGGTAAGCTGATATCCCTTGTCGCTGTGGGCCACCAGGCCGCGCGATTCCAGCTCGCCGAGAATCCTGGCAGCCTGGCCGGTGGAGCACAGTAAGCTTCCTGCGAGGCCTTCCAGGGTCAACGGCCGGCCAGCCATCTGGCAGCCGTGAATGTGTTTCAGGGCATCTTCCTGGAGCACGCGGAGGTTCCCCCGGCGCCTCCGCTGCCAGCGGGCATAAAGGCCGCCGCGCGGCCAGAACACCCAGGCTGCAAATCCAGCAAGCAGGAGGGCGAGGGCCAACATCAAAATAGGGATGCTCAATAGACCCATCAATGATCCTTCGAACGCCGCAACACAAAAAGAGAGTTTGTGAACCCTATATAATATATTAGGCTATCCTAAACATCTGTCAAGGGGCATTTGTCTCCCTTGCCCCGGGTAGAGGTGAACACTCACCCTGTCGCAACGGCAATCTTGTGGGATGTCGAAGCGGAATTCCCTGGGAAGCTTCCGCTGCGGGCAGCTCGATTGGTTTTCGAGCCGACCACAGGAGGAAAAAGTTCATTAAGGCTGCATCCATTCATAGGGAAGCTGGCAGCCCTGATGGTCGCTTAGGGATCAGCTCACGGTGATCGATCACAGAAGGCCACCCAGGGCTCCTCATTCGGCTGATGCTTAAGCCGGAGAATTAGGGAGTTCGCCCCCTGATCATAAAACGCGTAATCCAGCTGGGTCTCGCCATGGAAGCCGATCTGGTGCTTATCCTCTGCATACTGCCAGGTGCCCTGATAGCGAATCCCTTCTTCAGGCAGGGGGACGAGATCGAAAGCTCCATCGGATCGCAGGTTCAATCTGAACTCGCTCAACTCCTCGTCGAACACTCCGGCCAGGTCACAGGCGAAGGTGCCTGACGGCGGCGCCTCCCATGTCGCCAGAGCTGATTCCGCCTGGTCCGGGATGTTTCGATCCTTAAGGCGACCGAGTGTTCTGTCGACCCAATCCTCCAGCGGAGGGCCATCAGCGAGCGGGCCGCAGCCGGCCAGTGCCAGTACCCCAGCCAGCGCCAGAAACCACCAGCCGATCAAGGTGCCGCATTTCTTCACATCAACATAGCCATTCCAAGCCGTGGGCTCAACTCGTCCCGATCCGAATGCCTCCGCAACTACGGCGTGCAGGCACCCAGCGAGTCACCGAAGTCAACCGGGCATTGGTCGATTGAGTAGCACACTTCAGCCTGGTTCTGGTCATGCCACAGGCAGCCCAGGATCGGCGTGGGTGTCGGCGTCGGCAACGCCGGGATCTCAAAGAGCGTGCTCGGGTAATCGTAGTTCGGTTGGACCTCGATGTCCTCGCCCGGCGCCCAGCAGCGCACGCCCTGATAACGCGGATTGTCGATCACCCACCAGTCGCCCTCGGCGCCGCGGCCGAGAATTTCCACCTCCGTGCCGGCGGCCAGCGAGCTGACCACCTCATAGAGAGGTCCCGGGCCCCTCCCACACAGGGTGTCGGTGATCACGGTAGGCGTGCTGCCGGCGGGAGGCGTAGGTGTGCCAATGGCTGCCTCGCTCGTCGGCTGGAGGCTCATGGCCGAAAGGTTCGCCTCATATGCTCCTGGCTCGCAGCCCTCGCCCTCCGGCCTGGAAGAGGTCACTTGATCCTCACTCAAGCGGCACTCCTCGCCGGGGATTCGGTCAAAGGCCAGGCTTGAAATGGGGATCATATGTACGAAACTGCCACCGATTTCCCGCAGAGTGTAATCAAGCAGACCATTAACTCCCGGCGAGTGTGGCGTAAGCGTTAAATCACTGTCAGCATCGAAACCACAGAGATTGCCCTCCTGAATGTTGTATCCTCTGGACTGGACCTCTCCATATGTCCCGACAAGGCAATTGGAGAATGTGTTGTCCGCTACGATTGAGCTGTGGATGCTCAAGAAGCCGCCATTGAGGATCCCCCCGCCTTGTTCTCTGGAATGATTACCAACAATCGTCACATGTTCGAGTTCAGCTATCGAATCCTGGAGGATGAAAAGAGCACCGTCGCTCGCGCTGCGGTTGCCGCTGATAGTGACGTTGATCATTTCGACCGTTGATGCCAGACCGACATAAACACCCGCGGCTGCGCCCAGCTCATAGGTATCCTCACTCATGTTATTAACAATGGCTGTCCGTTCGATCACAGCCCACGGAGCTCGATGCCGACCACCCTCGAAGAAATCCTGTCTTGGGCCTCGCAATGCGATGCCTCCACCTAATTGGATGAATCTCTGGTCGCTGATGATACTGTCACTTAGGTTGAAACTACCTGCACCAATGAAAGCCCCTGCCCCGGACTCGGCGGAGTTAGCGCGCATCTCCGCACTTTGAATACTGAGATAGCCACGGTTCAAGGGGAGGGAGTAGATCCCACCACCATGGTAAGCCTGATTCTCAATGAACTCGGCCCCCTCGACTTCCATTCGGCCGAAGTTTGCAATGCCGCCTCCATAATGGGAAGCTTGATTTCCATTGAAAGAGGATGTGAAGATCTGCATCCCCGCGGGGTCGTCGATATTGCATAAGCCGCCCCCGGCCCATGCTTGATTGCCCTCGAATGTTCCGTTCTCTAGCCGAACATAGCCTTGATTGGCCAATCCGCCGCCACAGGAGCTGGTATCCCCGAATTGAGCCGGCCAATCATCACCGAATTGTCCGCTTTCGGTTCGATCGGTGGAAGTCGCTGTGTTGCCAATAAAGTCCACGACCGATAGTTCGGCTCGGTGCAGACTAAACAAGCCTCCACCGCGCGCAGCGGTGTTGTCCTCAAGCCGGACCCGGTTTAGGGTCAGATATCCATGATTCAGAATCGCGCCGCCATCCTGATCTGTATTTCCACCCCGGATTACAAGGTCATTGACTTCAAAGTTGATTTCCTCCATCACTTCGAAGATTCGATCATTCCAACTCGAGACCCCCTCGATTACCGTTGCACTCCTGGAAGCCCCCTGGATCACCACATGATCGGTGATATCCAAGTCCCCCAACTCGTCGCCGCTCCCACGGAGCCTCAATGTATACGTACCACCGGGAATCTCAATTCGCTGTTCGCCGCCGCAAGTATTTGAAGCGATGATCGCCTCGCGCAAGCTGCATTGCTCATTGCAAGCACCGTCATTCACATCAAGCTCGACCGTCACTGTGAGCGTATCGGATTCACAGAAAGGTGTGCTCTGATCAATATTGCCAGCGATGCCCTCGACAAATCCGAGATCGCAGGCAATTGCGGTAAGCGCAATAATTCCTAGCACGATAACCGGTACCCAGATCCTTCGTTTCATCTTCATCTCCATGTGAGTTCTATCAACCACTGGCCGGCCGTTTCCTTATTCAAGACAGCCTTTAGGCCATCGCCTGTGGAAGCTCCCAAGGCGCCAATTCCTTTCACCGCCCCAACCTGGGCCGATCTCCGCGCTTCCAACGAGAGACAGCTATTGACATTCCTTGACTGTGATCGTCGCCCGGCTGGAAGCGCCGCCCTCATTGAAGGCCTCGACACCATATTCATAGGGCCCGCCCAACGGCGGCTGTTCGCCGTAGCTTGTAGTGTCGGGACCCAATGTGACTAACAGTGAGCCGTCCCGGTACACTCGATAGCCATCCTCGTTGTCGGCTCGATCTTCCCAACTCAGGCTGATGTTGAAACCGTTCGGTGTGCAGCTGTAATTGCTCAGCTCCAGATTGCCTGGATCATTCGGTGGCTCAATCACGACTTCGATGGTGACAAAGGCCTCTTCCGTTTCCTCGGCATTCTCGGCCACCAGTTGATAGGTGGTGGTATCCGTGGGGCAGACCTGTTCCGCCTCCAGCGAAGGCATCTGGGTTCCCTCGTAATACACGCGCTCCGCGTTCTGCACCTCCCAGCGGACGGTGGTGCACTCGCCAGGCGCCACAGTGTAGCTATCGGCGTTGAAGTTGATATCGATCGGGCCCAGCGGCTCTGGTGTCGCCGTAGCAGTCTCCTCGGCAGCCGGGGTCGCGTCGCCCTCGCCAGGCTCGGGCCCACTTTCTTCATCACCGGTAGCTTCATAGGCACCACGATCGCATTGGCTTCCCTGAGGGCGCGATACGTTTCGCTGATCGACCGCGAGGCACGTGTCCATATCGCCCGAGTCGATGGCTGGGCTCCCCGGCAGCAACGCATGGCTCAGGCTGTTGCCGCCGTTCATGGCCAGCGCGTCGATGATCAGTCCCGTGTTGGTAAGGTCCGAAC
>JBKHKF010000336.1:0-3365 GCA_046537745.1 Anaerolineales bacterium
GGTCAAGTGAGATGCCGCTGGCGCAAGGAATCGAATTCTCCCTGGAGGATTGACCGAGGTTACATGAATAAAACCCCGCGGATGACCGCGGGGTTTCTGATTCTTAGCTTGGCGAGCTGAGGATCATGAGGCATCCGTTGGAGTCGGTGAAGGCCCCGGCGTCGGCGTCGGTGGCGATTCCAGGATCGGCACCGAGTTCTCGTTCCCCGAGAACGTAACCGCACCGCCCCAAATCCAGCCGTCTCGACCTTCGCCGACGCGTTCGATGAACCACCAGGTGCCGTTCTCCTCGTTGATGAATCGCCCGACGGCCTGCGCCTGATCGCCCTGGAGCAGGTAATCGATGGACTCAAAGACCTCATCCGGGCCGGAGCGAACGTTGGCGTTGTAATCGGCCGTCACCATGGGCGATGAGGACGTCCCTGTAGGTTCTGGCGTGTTTGTTTCAGGCACTTGCGTTGGCGTAGCCGTAATCGGCTCTCTTGTCGGCGTCGGCGAGGCGGCGCCTCGAGTTGCCTCTGCGATGGCTTCCGCTGTTTGCAGCACGTCATCGCTCGAGAGAGTCGAAGTCTCCGTGGGTCCAGCGGGGGCACCAAAATTGCATCCCGTTAGCAGAAGACCCAGGGAGACCGCGAGCAAGAGCGGCAAATATATATTTCTCATCCTTTTCCTCCGCTGTCAGGATGTGGCCGTTTCGAATAGACAGCAGCAGGTGGGAGTATACCGCACGGGGAAAACGCCGCGCGCATGGTACAAGCGTAATCTCTGCAGGAAAACTTTCTTTCGATAGGATAGGGGTATGCAGCCAAGCCGAGCGAGCCATTCACAGCCCGAATCGGAGGCATATTCGGGGGATCGCGGCTCCACCCAAGTCGAGCAGCTTGAGCCGGAGTCGGAAACCAGCCCTGAGTTTCAAGAGGCGCAGCACAAGGTAAAGCTGGCCAAGGAACGCCTTCTTTCCGCCGCCATCGCCTTCTGCGATGGCCTTATCAGCGCGGGTCAACTGCGGGCGGTTCGTGAGATGCTCAAGGAGAAAGAACTCCGGCTGGTGGAGCTGGATGGACAATCCAAAGCGCCGTTCCACAAGGATGAGCCTAAACCGGCTCCAACCCAATCCACCGGCCCAGCAGTCGAACAAATTCCACCCAAGCAAAAGCCGTTCAAGACCGAGGATCAGCCGGCTGAAAAACCAAGGGGCCCCATTAACAACGAATTGGAAGTGATGTTGGCCCATCTTGATGAGAAAATGAGCCGACTGGAGACCGAATTTCAGCAAGGTCGGATCAACGCATCCCAATACCGTGCCATCCGACGGCACTACGTAGAGCAGCGCGAGGTCGCGGTACGGCTGCACCAAACGAATCCGAGCAGCGACCGCTGGCGGGTTGTCCTGGAAGAGGGAAAGACATCCTTCCTGATGCAGCTGAACGAGGCCGAGTGCCGATGCATCGCCTTTTACGACATCGACACGCGGGATTGCATTTTCGTCCAGGGCGAGCTCCCCTCGGAGGCCGAGGAAGCGATGCGTTTCCTCTCCACCTTCGGCCAGCCCGCAGGCAAGAAGGCTTCCGGCCGCATGTTCGCAACACAAACCGATGACGGGCTCAATTTGCTCCTGATCCCTGGCGGCTACGTCGCTGCCCTGGTGGCTTTCTCTGACGAACCGCCGGGATGGCAGGTCCGGGCCATCCGTGAGGTGCTCCGCAACTTCGAGGCCGCTAACCACGCCATGCTCGAGCGAGGGGAGCGGAATGCCCTCGTGTTCCCCAACCTGGACCGATTCTTCCGCAGCTAGTCGGTCGCTGGATCTGTTCACCGAATTCCCTCTCCCCAAGCACAGAAGCCGTCCTGGTGATAAGATTGCCTCATTGCGGAGTCTACGCGCGCCTTCGGCAGGTGCTTGACGGATTCCACCCTCGGGAGGAACCCTTTGATCAGCGTTTCATTCTCGGCCAATCCAGATCATTAATGCGCCGATTCATCTTTTTGCTCCTGGCTCTTAGCCTTCTGGCAGCCGGCTTCACACTAGCCCCGCCGGCCTCGGCTCAAACCGGTGGACGCTTCTATCCCGAAACCGGCCATACCCTGCACAGCCGGTTCCTGGATTTCTATGATTCCTACGGAGGTCCGGACGTCTTCGGCTATCCCATCACCGAGGGATTCATTGATCCCGAGAGCCAGAGGTTCATTCAATACACAGAAAATGCCCGGCTCGAGTGGGTGGAGGATGACGGTTCCGTTCAGCTGGCGCCTCTTGGTGAATTGATCGAGGGATGGCATCCCGCCGTAGAAAGCACTGGAGATAGCCGGGGTTGCCGCTACTTCGCCGAAGCTGGCCATTCGACTTGTTACGCGTTCCTCGAGTACTTCAACCGGAACGGAGGTCGTGAGCTTTTCGGCCTACCAATTTCCGAATTCATCATCCAAAACGACCGTATCGTGCAGTACTTCCAGAATTTCCGGTTGGATTGGTATCCAGAGGCAGCCGTGGGACATCAAATTCGAGTGGCCCAGCTTGGCCGCGAGCACTTCCGGCAGGCCGGCTACGATCCAGCCTACCTGCAGCCTGGCACCAGTGGGGACGAAGCCGGATACCGTGTGACGGAGCTGCGTCTCACCGCCTCGGTTCAATCGCCCTCCATCGGCCCGGATGCCACCCAGCAGGTGTACCTGGTGGTGCGGGATCAGAACATGCTTCCCGTGCCCAATGCCGCCGTGCTCCTTATTGTTCACCAGCCAGATCGGGATCGCTATTTCCTGATGCCACTGACAGATCCCCAGGGCATTAGCCGCACCACCTTCCAGATGCAGCAGGCTGCCCATGGAAGTGTGATCAATTTGGAATTGTGGGTCATGCAGGGAGAACTCGAAGCAGTCGCCAGAGATTCCTTTACAATTTGGTAGCCCCAAAGGGCTGGTACGATCCCAAGAGGGCTCCGCTAGAATAGTAGGACCAGAGATGAAGACTGGCAATAGGTAAATCGCATTGAACGAGGCACATGTTCTTGCCCTTAGCAATCTCCGGGCGGGTGTTGGCAAAACCTCCTTGACGCTATCCTTAGGTACCACGCTTGCCGAGCGCGGCCATCGAGTGCTTCTTGTGGACCTGGATCCCCAGGCGAGCCTCACGGTAGCCTGCGGCGTCGAAGACGCGGCTGATGCCAATCTCTCCCAGGTTATCGGCAACACCATCGCCAAGGGCCGCGACGGCATCTTCGTCAACGTCAGCAAAAACAACGTCTTTGCCAACAACACCTTCACCGGTCTGCGCTTCGCCATCCACTACATGTACACCCACGACAGCCGCATCATCGGCAACCGCTCGCGCGGCAATCACGTCGGCTGGGCCATCATGTATTCCAACA
>JBKHKF010000337.1:0-3326 GCA_046537745.1 Anaerolineales bacterium
CTTGGACGCCTTTGCCCCCACCCGGTGATTAGGTAACTCAGACAAGAAAGGTAATGATGGGCCGGATTCAAGACCAGGCTTGCTGGCCTTTCTAACCCGGCGTAGAATCATATGCAATGAGGTTGCTGCGGCACTCTGAGTCGGCATTCGGGCGTATTTTGACTATTCTCGCTCTGGCGATCGCTGGAGCTTATTTGCTTCTGCTTATACTCTTCAGCCAGCCGACCGCGGCTGGATTTATCCTGCTCCCTGTTGCTCGATCACTGGCGCTGCTGGCGGCACTGGCAGTGTTTCGCAAGGCGCAGGGCGATCCGCGAGAACAAGCGACGAGCTTCATCGCTTCTGGCCTGGCGCTGTGGGTGGTTGCCGACATCACCAGAATATTGCTTTGGATGTTGGGCGAGGTCCGTCCGCTAAGCCCATCTCTGGGGGATCTCCTGTACGTCGCCGGCGGCCTGGCGCTGGCAGGCGGATTGGCGGTCTATCCCTCCGCCTATCCGCAGCGTTTGGGTCGGGTCCGCAATCTGCTGGATGTTGTTATCAGCGTGGTCGCAGTCCTGGCACTGTCCTGGCTGGCGTTGGTGCGCCCGGTTCTGCAGCTCAATTTGGCTGAGCCGGCGCTGGTCGGTTGGATTGCAGCCCGGCAGTTAATGGACCTGATTTCGCTGACTCTGGCTGTGCGGGTCACGCTGCTGCGCTCCCCGGTGCCGGGGTGGACCTTCGGCTTATATTTCGCTGGCGCCTTCGCGCTCCTCAGCCTGACGGATGTCTTTTATCACTACAGCCTTCTAATGGACGTATGGCAGCCGGGCGGATGGGTTGAATTGGGCTGGCTGCTTTCGACAGTCCTGATTGTGCAGGCATCGCGGCGTCAGTTAACCGACCCAAATCAGGAAATGGAAAGCTCGCGCTCCAGACGGCATCGCTATCTATCCTTCCGAGTCGAGCGGCTTTTGCCTGTCGCGTATACATATTTGCTCGTTGGCTTCGCGCTGGCTGAGTGGTGGCTGGAAGGTCGGCCGGATCCCCTGGCTCTTTCGGCCTCGATTCTGGTTCTATTGTTGCTGATCGCCCGGCAGGGTGTGATCGCCGGCCAATCGGAAATGCGGCAGCATGCTGCCTTGGTGAACACAGCGGCGGATCTGGCCTTCATCTGCAACAGTGAGGGGCAGATTGTGCTGGCCAATCCGGCAATGAGCATGGCAACAGGCGTGGACCCGGAGGAGGGTGAACAGCCCACACTCGACCAGGTGCTAGCCAAAGGAAATGCTTCGGATATCCTGAACCAGGGACTCGAAGATGGTTGGAGCGGAGAAGTAGAAATGAGGGGTCGGGAGGGGGAAGTCTTTCCGGCGGCGTTATCGCTCCGGCCTGTGCCCGACGAACGAAGTTTCGAGATCATACTGGCGGGGACAGCCCACGACCTGACCGCGCTGAAGAGCCGGGAGGGCGATCTTCGTCGTGCGCTGAGCGAGGTGGCGGAGGCGCGCCAGGAACTGGAAGTGCTGAATCGGTCACTGGAAGAGAAGGTTGAGCATCGCACTGAGGAGCTGGCTGAGACCATCGCTCATCTTGAAAAGCTCAACGAAGAACTCAAGCAGTTGGATAAGCTGAAGTCGGAATTCGTCACGCTGGTCTCCCACGAATTACGGGGGCCACTGACCAATATCCGCAGCGGTGTGGAGCTCGCCTTGAGCCGGTCGAATCAGCTTTCAACAAGGTCCGAGGAAACCCTGAGTCTGGTGGCGGCTGAAACGGAGCGGCTGGTCAGCTTTGTGGAAATCATTCTGGATTTATCCGCGCTTGAGGCTGGACGTTTTCCATTAGACCTGGAACCGATACCTCTGGCTGTATTGTGCAGGGCGGTGGCCAGCCGATTTCCCAAGGATAAGAGGCATCGTATTCGGGTGGAAATCCCTGATGAGCTGCCTCCCGTTTACGCCGATGAACAGGCCCTATCCTCGGTTCTTTTTCACCTCTTTGACAACGCCTTGAAGTATGCTCCGACCGGGCCGGTCATGGTGGAGGCTGAACAGAAAGATAGCCGCGTTGTGGTTGCCGTTGTGGACCATGGCCCCGGCATCCCGCAGAAGGAAAGGCAAGCCGTCTTCGAGCGCTTCCATCGCCTGGATAGCCGGGATTCCAGGGAGATCTACGGCCACGGCCTCGGGTTATACCTCTCTCGCCAACTGCTGCATGCCATGCACGGGGATATTGAGATTGGCGAGCACGAATCCGGAGCCCGGGTGAAGTTTTGGCTTCCCCTCAAGCAAGGTGCACCCGCCGAGATCCCTCAGGGCTGAGGCACACTCAAGGAAAAAGCCAATAAGCCGCTATCTTCACAGGGAACCTTAATATAAAATGTTGGTGACTGCCGATGCCGGAGGGTGAGTGGCGGCTGCGTATAGTGAAAAGCGCTCTTGTGGAAGGATGGCCTATTGGCTCCCCGAATCCTGATCGTCGATGACGACAAAACGCTTCTTCGCTTTGTCGGGGAATTTCTCGAAGAGCAGGGCTATGAGGTGGTCACAGCGGACCGCGGGCCTAAGGCGTTGCGGGCCTTCTTTGAAGCCAGGCCTGATCTCGTTTTTTTGGACATCATGATGCCGGGGATGGATGGGTGGGAGGTATGTGCCCGCTTGCGGGAATTGGCCGACACACCCATCGTGATGCTCACGGCTAAAACTGATGAGCCGGATAAATTGCGCGGGTTCCGCCTGGGGGTCGATGATTACATCACCAAGCCCTTCAGCCTGGCCGAATTGGGCGCTCGAGTAAGGGCTATTCTGGCGCGGACGGCCAGTGCCAGACAGCAAGAAAAATCAGTCTTTCAGGTGGGTGATCTGGAGGTGGACATGAGCCGACGGGAGGCATCCATCGAGGGGGAAGTTTTGGATTTAACGCCAACCGAATTCCGCTTGCTCTCGGTTCTCGCTCAGCGATCCAGTGAAGCCATCGCCCAAGAGGAGCTCATCCGCGAGGTTTGGGGGGAGAACCGCAAGACAAGTGGCAGCGCTCTCCGACGCTATATCTGGTTTCTAAGGCAGAAGATTGAAGAGGATCCGGAAGATCCCAAGCGCCTGCAAAATGTTCGCGGTTTTGGCTACCGGCTGGAAACTCCAACCTGATCTAGAATAAGTGCTGAGAGGACTGTTTGAATCCTGTTTCAGTCCGTTGAGTGTAGGTTGACTGAAAGGTGCCTTTGGCCTCTTGTGGAAGTATGATGTGAACAAAAGGTGACGTTTACGTCGCGGAACCAGGATTCATTCGACAGGTATGGGAGCGCTGTAAGCTTGAAACAGAGGGTCGATCACATAGACCAAATG
>JBKHKF010000338.1:0-3316 GCA_046537745.1 Anaerolineales bacterium
GCTATGAGTTCTATGCTGGTGATGAATTCTCTGAGATGATGGAAGAAGAGCCCGGAACCTTCTTTCTGACGGATTTCATGGTGCGGACCTTCTGGGGGTTGATCATCAAGAGCATGGGGCTTGATCGATTTCCCCAATTGAAAACCGACTATTTCCGCAATTACGAACGGGTGGTGTATTTAGCTCAGGATCACTCTCCCGAGCATCGGTCTCAAGCCGAGGACATCGCTGACTATCTGGGATTGCCGTTGGAAGTCAAGGTTACTGGCTACCAGGGGCTGGCGGAGCGGCTAGCGCCGTTGGTTGACGAAGCGAGCGGTACAGATAACAGCTGACACGGAGCTGCCTCCAAACAGAAAGAAGGCAGAGAAAGAAGCCTGCGGGCAATGAACAATTGCGCCCGCAGGCTTTCTGCTTTTCTACTGGTTGCGGCTAGACGCTTTTTCTCGTCGGATATCAATTAAGCAAACTCTGGGGGATGTTGCCGCCGTTTTCTGCGATTTTCTTCAGCACGGTTTGGTGGAGCCAGGTGTTCATGGCGGCGGAATCATCCATCTTGTCCGGCGGGCAGCCGAGTTCAACCGCCATCTCCTTGCGAGCCTCATAGCTGCTGTCGATATCGAGCAGTTTCAGCAGGTCGACGATCGATGTGCGCCAATTTAGATCCTGAGGGTTCTTGGCGGCCATCGCCTCCAATTTGCTGACGACATCGACCTCGCTGACAGCCTGCGGCTTCTTTGAATATTCTTTGGCCTTGTCAGCGAACTCCTTTGCCCTGGCTTGCGTTGAGGTTCGAGAGCTGGCCTTGTCTTCTTCCTTGCGTAGACCAAGTTTGGTGAGGATTTTTCCGAACAAACTCATTTCTCTTCCTTTCGCGAATAGTGGTTTGAATAGATTTGCATTGTCAGATCGTCACAGAACATCAACGATCCAGCCGGTTTACTTTTTGCCGCTGAACAAACTGCCCAGCAGGTTGGCACCGAGGCCGACGATCTCCTCCGATATGTCCCCATCGCCGTCCATATCGAGCAGTTGGACCAGGTTGGAGCCCGTACCCTCCACGGTGCTGCGCTCTTGCTCCAGCAGAGTCGATACACCTTGCGGATCCAGATTTTTCTTGCGCTGCATCTGGCCAAGCGCTCCCAAAACCACCGGCGCCAGCATGGCGAAAAGCTGCGCCACCTGATCCGGGTCCATGCCGGTGGCTTTGCTGACGCTGTTGAGGAAGCCACTTTGTTTGTTTCCCATGACGTGACCCAGGATGGCCTGACCGTCGTTGATGGTTTCCTGTCGTGTGACGGCCTGCGGAAGATTGTTCAGGATGCTGCCATCGTGATCTCGCTTCAGCGCGTTGGTCAGCGCCTCCGCTCCGGAGGGGTCGTTCGTGTTGCGGTTCAAGGCGCCAATCAGCATGGGCAGGGCCATACCGACGGCTTGTTGGGCTTTGCTCTCATCGACTCCGATCTGGCGGCTGATTTGGCCAACGGTGTCACCGCTCAGCTGGCCCACCAGGATCTGGATGATGGAGTCCATACTGATCTCCTTCGATTGAGGGGGTGAATGAAACTGCCGTAGATTCAGTGTAGCATACTGGGGTAGCAGCTTTCGGATTCACTGAGCCGTGGAACAAAACTGCTAGCGCTTATTTCTGGCGGCCGCTAATCCCTCGGACAGCATTGCACGCGTTCGATCCATTTCATCCTGGTTCACGGTGTGGCCCATCCCGGGATAGGTTTGCATATCCACCTCGGCGCCCATCTCTTCAAAGATCGCAGCCGTTTCCTTCAGTAGATCATGTGAAACCCATGGGTCCACATCGCTGCCGCCGATGAAGACCGGTGTACCCGCAAAATCCCCTTCGTAATCCCTGGGAGAATCGGGCGGTCCGATCCGGGCGCCGCTGAAAAAGAACAGCCCGGCATAGCGACCAGGATGGCGGGCAGCGTATTCGGCGGCCAGGCAAGCGCCCTGGGAGAATCCGCCGATGGCGATCTGGTCAAGCGAGAATCCCTCCTCCTGTAATTCCTGAACCAGTCGGTCGACCAGGTTGAGCGATGAAGATAGATCCGGCTCGTTCGCTTCCGTTGGTGCGAAGGCAGACTGCGGGTACCAGTAGTCGCGGGCTGCCTGGGGGATCAGGAACCGCATTCCATCCTGGTTCAGCGCCTCGGCCAGAGGTTCCATGCCGGCCGCCGTGGCGCCCCGGCCGTGCAGCAGGATGACATTGAGTGAGGCTTCCTTCGCCGGGGTTCCCAGCATACGAACTGGCTGGCCTTGATGTACGTCCTTTTCGGTCATGGCTCAGTTAGCTATCGGCGTCAGGCCGGCTTCGATTTCCGAGCGTCTGTTTTCCAGAAAGGGGGGCAGCACAAGCTTTTCACCGAGGGCGGCAGGATCTTCGTCGATGGCAAAGCCGGGGCCGTCGGTCGCAATTTCGAAGAGAATTCCCCTCGAAACTCGGAAGTAAATGGAGTGGAACCAGAATCGGTCAATCATATGGCTGACGTGCAAGCCGCCCTCCTGGATCCGGTGCCGCCATCGCTCTTGCGTCTCTTTGTCCTGTACTCGGAAGGCGACATGGTGGGTTCCGCCAGCGCCCAGCCGTGCGATAGGAGCCTTCGGCTGCTCCAGAACCCATACCTCCGTCCCGGGCCCACCTTCTTCCGTAGTGGCAAAGATTTGGGCATCGACTTCAGGTTCAATCCAGGTTGCTTGGTCGACTTTCTCGAAATTCAACACCTCCTGCAGGATTGGCTCAAAGTCATTCAGGGAGGGAACTGATAGGATCACGCTGTAGAAGCCACGGAGAGAATTCTCGTCCGGAATATCCGGCCTGGACCAGAGTTCACCCTCGAAATCAGCTTCTTCATCATTGACGAGATACAGGCGTTGTCCTTCGAAATCCTCGAAAGGGAGGATTTGCCGACCGGCAAAAGTCTGGGTTTCGTCGTGATCCACATCGAGGCTCTCAAACCGCTTGCTCCAGAAGTCCAGCGCTTCGCTGCTGGACACACGGAAGGCTGTGCCGGCGATGCTGTCGGTGCCGCGGGCGTTCGATCCGATGTGCGGCCAGTCGAAGAATGTGATGTCGGTGCCTGGTGTGCCGACCTTATCGGCATAAAAAAGATGATAGGCTGACACATCATCCTGATTGACGGACTTCTTCACCAGCCGCAGCCCCAGAATTTCGGTGTAGAACCTCACATTCTCTGTGATCTCGGCGCTGACGGCGGTGATGTGGTGCAGACCCTTCAAATTCATCGAATACCTCCCAATGTATTGAGCTTGCTACCAACCTGTGAGTCAAGTCATAACC
>JBKHKF010000339.1:0-3303 GCA_046537745.1 Anaerolineales bacterium
ATTATCGGCCTGGCCGCAGTCGGGGGTTTCGTGCTGGCCGTACTGATCGTCTGGGTGCTGATCGCCGGGCCGATCACGGTCAGCCGGATCATTCAGTATGGCGACACCGATGTCGATGATTTCAGCCAGTATCCCGGCCGGCAATTGGCGGCCAGCCAGGGTGCCTATTACTTCTCGGAATCGGAAGCAGCGCTAAAGCTGCCAGAAGAGACGCTGGCTACCTTCGGCTTGGAAGGTCAATTGGAATCTCTTCTGGCGGCAAACGACTCGATTGCGTTCCTGGTGATTAAGGACGGCTCGCTAATCCATGAGAGCTATTACCAGGATCACGCTGCCAACCGGCTTTCCCAGCTCTTTTCGGTTTCCAAATCGATTACTTCGCTGCTTGTCGGCATGGCGATTGACGACGGCATCCTGGAGGGAGTTGACTTTCCAATCACTGACTACATCCCCGAGTTAACCCCGAAGGGCTATGGCGCGGTCACTCTCAAGGACCTGCTGACGATGACCTCGGGCACGGCCTATCGGGAGAACGATAACCCATTTGGCGAGCATGTCATTTTGAACTACACGCCGGATCTTGAGGCCGAGTTGCTGCAAATTGGCATGGAGGACGAGCCCGGTCAGGTATTTCGCTACAAATCAGGTGACAATGCGCTGCTGGCGCTGGCGCTCCGTCGGGCGCTGGGCGATGAGACGCTGACTCAATACACCCAGCGGCGACTTTGGAGCCCGCTGGGTGCGGAACACCGGGCGATTTGGACCCTGGATTCGGAAGAGGCCGGGTTCGAGAAAAGCTGGTGCTGTCTGGCCACCTCGGCGCGGGACCTGGCTAAAATCGGCCAGCTATACTTGGACGGCGGCCAGCTCGCAGGCGACAGGCTGGTTTCGTCTGGCTGGGTGCAAGCATCATCTTCGCCGCAGGTGCCGAGCGAGATTTGGCCTGTTGAATTCAGCCAGGCTGGTTGGCGCAATTACGGTTATCAATGGTGGTTGGCCTCGGAGGAGCAGGGCGATTATTTCGCCCTCGGCAAGGACGGCCAGTTTCTCTATGTCAATCCGAAGAATCAGGTGGTGATCGTCCGTCTCGGCTGGAGCAGTGGGGAGCTGCGATCGGGCCAGTGGATCCAGCTGTTCCAACTGACAGCCCAGAACCTGAATTAGGGCCGGCAGCTTTCTGCTGAACCAACCTTGCTGAGATTTCCAACGCATTGGCCAGGTGCAGATGTTCAAATTTCTCCCACCCACAAGATCGACAGGGGTAGCGCGCATCTTCCCTTCCGTTTGCCCCGCTGAGTAGGATGCCGGGCAGCCGCCAGCTCCGTATCCGAACCAAGTCCACCGAATGTTGGCAAATTGCCAAGTTGCCAATTTGATCCGTGAAGCGGAGATCGTGGTTATCTATGGCAATCCAGAGTCTTCCGGTTCTGACCAGAGTGATTGGCTTTCCACCTCGAATCTGGAACCGAACTATTTAAACAGCTGCCCGATGGAGAGCTGCTACCCGCACATTGCTGATCTGACGGCAATATATGCAATGGTTTTCGAACGCAGGGACGGGACGCCTAGCAATGTTCGAACCTTTGATGCCTATATCCCTTTGATCTACGAATTCAAGGCCCAGGTGATGTATGAGGAATGGAAAGCTTCTTGGGCTAACTACAATAAAGCGATCCATTGGGCCGCCGAACCCCTCAATATTCCGGTCGCGGAAGTGGCCATGGCCTGGGATGTGGTAGCCGGGATTTACTGCAAGAGAACACGAATTCATCTCTAATTGATCTGGCGACAAATTTAATCATGGCCAATTCGCGATCCAGCAACATTACAGGCGGGCGGACACCTTTGGCCGCAGTACATGGGTGGCCGACTGCTTGAAGGTTCCTCTAGTTTCCCTTGCCGCGGATCAGCTATCCTTAATCTGAGCAGGTTTCGAGGCAAGAAGTGTACTGATTTAGCCACGTAGCCCGTTTGACTGAAACCAGTTATGGAGGCCGAGTTCATCTCAATGGAGAACGCATCCAGAATCAGGTTGTTCCTGTGCGGCGATGTGATGACGGGCCGCGGGATCGATCAGATTCTGCCTCATCCCTCGGACCCAAGGCTTTATGAGCGGTCAATTCAAGACGCCAATCAGTACGTCCAACTGGCAGAGCGCGTCCATGGGAGCATCGATGCCCCCGTGAATTTTGACTATGTCTGGGGAGACTGTCTGGGGGAGCTTAATTCGAAAGACCCCTCCTTGCGTATCGGAAATCTCGAAACCGCGATCACCAAGAGTGATGAGCCCTGGCCGAATAAGGCCGTGCACTACCGAATGAACCCCGAAAATCTGCCTGTCCTCGAAGCGGCCGATTTCGATTGTCTCTCGTTGGCGAACAACCATATTTTGGATTGGGATTACGAGGGGCTTGAGGAGACGATTTTGGCGCTGCAGGAGGCGGACATTCGCTCTGTAGGCGCTGGCGCCAATCTGGATGGAGCAATGCAGCCAGCCGTGTTTGCAAAGGAAGGGAAACCGCGCGTTCTTGTCTTTGGCGTTGGTTCTGTGACGAGCGGTATCCCGTCGGCATGGGCCGCCGGAAGGAACAGGCCTGGCGTTTTCCTCATCGACGAAAGCAAGCCTGCAACATTGCGCGAGCTCATCAGCCTGATCAAAGAACTCCGTCATCCGGATGATGTTGTGATCCTATCCATGCACTGGGGTTCAAATTGGGGATATCCCATTCCGTCCGACCAGCGCCGGGCGGCCCGATGCTTGGTGGATGAAGCGGGGGTATCCATCCTGCATGGGCATTCATCTCATCACGTCCGGGGTTTCGAAGTGCACAACGGCAGCCTTATTTTGTACGGATGCGGCGATTTCCTGACGGATTACGAAGGCATCCAGGGCTATGATCAGTTCAGGGACGATCTTGGCCTCATGTATTTTCCCGAGTTTGACATATCCGGTTCAACGGTGGAGAGCATAGCGCTAACGCCAACACGGCTGCGCCGTTTCCGTATCGAACGAGCGCCCGAAGAGGATGCGGCCTGGCTCGCCGAAATCGTGGAACGGGAGTGCGGCAAACTTGATGAGCGCGTGGACCTCACGGATCGTGGGTGGATTGCTTTTTCCTGATAGCGCACGCGAAGCAGAATTGTCAGCAAGTTTCATCGTTTCCCGCATGCGATTTCCTCCCCAAAGCCTGTTGCTCAATCGCTTTATGCCCCGGCTGGCCGATTTTGGCCTCGTTTATGGGATGCCGAACTTGAGTCGGAAAAAGGCGAACGGGTGCTGCCGAACGGAGGAGGGGTGAGAAC
>JBKHKF010000340.1:0-3284 GCA_046537745.1 Anaerolineales bacterium
CCTCTTGCCCATCCTATTGGGCGGATGGTGAATATGTCGGCCCAGCTGCAATCGTGCAGGCTCATCGTTTCATTTACGACGATCGGGATAATGCCGCCGCCGAACGACTTGCGATCCTGAACCAGCAGTTTGGCGTCTGGCGTTGCCGCACCATATTCAACTGCACCACCGCCTGCCCCAAGGACATCAAGGTCACACAAGCCATTGGCGAAGTAAAGAAGTCCATCGCCAGCGGCCGCCTCGGCTGACCCGGCGCAACCAGGGGAGCGGAAGATGGAGGTAGGTCCCTCCAGAGAATCCATCGACCTGAGCAGGATCCTGGACCGCCCGCCCAGAATCCTGATTGTTGATGATGATTGGCTCAATCGGGATCTGCTGAAGGCGTACTTGACCAGTTCTGGTGGCGATGTGACCACGGCTGCCGACGGTCAGGAGGCTCTCCAGCGAGCCCTGGCGGATCCTCCCGATCTAATCCTGGCCGACATCCAGATGCCCCGTATGGATGGGCTGATCCTGTGCCAGGAGCTCAAATCCTCCCCGGCTACTCGCTTTGTTCCGGTTGTGATCGTAACTGCACTGGACAGCGAAGAAGAAAGGCTGAGGGCCATCGAGGTCGGCGCTGACGACTTCGTTAGCAAGCCCTATAACGCGGTGATCCTTCTCACCCGCGTGCGTTCACTTTTGCGCATCAAACAGCTCCACGATGAAGTTGAATCCCGTAATCGGCTGCTGCGGCAGGTGCTGAACCGCTACGTGGCGGAGGACGTAGCCGAGGTGATCCTTAAGGATCCGGAAAGACACCTGAAGCTGGGCGGCGAGATCCGGCTCGTCACGGTATTGTTCGCGGACATCCGAGGTTTTTCGCGGTTCACCGAGAAGCACAGCGCGTCGGATGTCATCGCTTCGCTCAACGCCATTTTCCAGGCGCTCAGCGACGTGGTCTTCGCCAACCGCGGAACCTTCGACAAATATCTGGGTGACGGCTTGATGACTTTCTACGGCGCACCCGTCTCCGAAGGCGACGACGCTCAGAGGGCGCTGGATTCGGCCGTTGAAATGCAGCGCCGATTTAAAGAGCTGCGTCGAGAGCGCGAGGGCTTTGAAAAACTGGGGCTGGGAATTGGTCTGCATTCGGGCGAAGCGGTCGTCGGCAATATCGGCTCGAATGAGGTGATGGATTACACGGTCGTCGGTGATGTGGTCAATATCGCCAAGCGATTGCAGGAGCGAGCTGCTGGCGGCCAAATCCTGATGAGCGAATCGACGTATGAACAGGTGAGCGTCGACGGTGCGCAGGAACTCTCCGGAATTGAGCTGCCCGGCCGGCGGGGCGCGATCACAGCCTACCTGCTCGAAGCGGACCGTCAGGACTAAATCCTCTCAGACAAATCCCAAATGGGATCCATCCGGTGGCTCCAATCTGCCTCTGTGGATTCTGTGTGGACATGTCGGCTATCCAGCAGTGTCTCCGACGTCAGCAGAAAATTCGGACTGCAATGTGGACCCAGGCGGTGTCCGCAAGCTTCTATTTAGTTGAGAAGCGATCGTCCGATTGTTTACGATCGATCTCAGAAATTGAATCCGCCAGCCAGCCAATCCGAGCCTCCTCCGGGCAGTCGAATTGCGGGATGAAGGGCTTGATATCCAATAGCGGAGTGCCATCCAGAATATCGACATTTGCGATCCGGAGTTGGTTTCCATCCACCTCCAGCAGTTCCACAATGGAAACGCCAATGGGATTGGGCCGGACCGGCGCCCGGGTGGCAAAGACTCCTCGCTCTACCTGGTCTAAAAACGGGACCACCCGAAGCCTGGGTTCCTCAGTCTGATGGAAGTGATAGAGAAGAATCACGTGGGAGAACCCAGCCAAATCCTGGAGCCCATCAGCGAATTCTTCCGTCAAATGAACTTCGCCTTCTACACCGCGGGCGCTCGCCGGCTGGATGGGCATATCGCCGGCAGTTTGATGTGGGCTGTGGATGGTTCCAATGACTTGATACTCGATCTTCCTCATCTTTGAATCCCGATCCCCAGGGTTGGCCTGGATTAATGGGTAACTGGAAGTATTCCCGAATCTTATCAGTTGGGAGACCAGCAGCAAGATAAGCCCTGCGACGATGGCGAAGGCAGGGTGGCGATAAATGCCGCCCAACCAGAAAGGGCAACAAGACAGCGAGCACCGACGTGATTGCGGCGGCGCGGTTGAGTTGGGGCCACGTCAGCTAGGCGGGAGCATAGAACAAGGCAGAAAAGAATATGAGCAAGATCACAACCTATGCCCCCTGTACCTGGTGCCAGCTTAGCTGCTCCGTCGCGGTGGTTGGAGGGGAAAGGGTTCGGATCAGCCTCGGTCGCTGGGGCAGCTCGCTGGGCGGCGGCCCAGGGCGGCTCGAACACGTCATGATTTCGGAGGAATCCTCGCCAGAACCCCGAAAGGTGCCGGCGGGAGATCTGTTCATCCTGATCGGCGCTCGACCCCAGACCGATTGGCTGCCCGAGGCTATTGAGCGGGTTGGCAATGGCTATATCTTGACGGGGGCCGATCTGCTCGACTGGGATGGCAACTTGCCGGCGGCGTGGACGCTGGACAGACAGCCGCTGGATTTTGAGACCAGCGCCCCCGGAGTTTTCGCAGCCGGAGACGTTCGCTGTCACTCAGTCCGCCGGGTTGCTTCAGCGGTTGGGGAAGGCGCAAGGGCCGTTCATCTGATCCACCAGTACCTGGCTGCCGTGCAGCCCGGGTGACAAATACAGGAATGGCGGCCTGGCCAAGAAGCGGCTGTGTGGGTTCCGTCGGATATGGGGATCTCAGCCGCGCAAGCTCGCGACCACCCGCTGAATGCGCGCAGTTGCATCGGCGGCAACGTCAGCCAGGTCTGGTGAATCCACCAGGCTGAACATGGCTTGGGGGTCGAGAAATGCGGCTATGGAGCCGCCCCCCTCTGTTTCGTACACGATAGCGTTGCAGGGCAAAAGCAAACCGATGGATAAATCGGTGGAAAGCGCCTGGTGCGCCAGGGGCGGATTGCAGGCTCCCAGAATGACGTAGCGCTGAAATTCGAGGTCGAGTTTCTCCCGAATCGTTTTTTTCACATCGATTTCGGTCAGAACCCCGAACCCTTCGGTTTTTAGTGCGGCGGTGACCCGTTCGACGGCTCGATCGAAATCCAGATCAAATTCGACCTGGTGGGCAAAGGTTGTTGGAGGCTTCATCATATTGTCCTTTGTGCGAGGTCGTCCTGTTTTGCGGGCTGTCATAATCACCGTATAGAACCATTATATTC
>JBKHKF010000341.1:0-3281 GCA_046537745.1 Anaerolineales bacterium
GGTCCAAACAGCATTCCCTTTGGCATGAGCACCATCACCAACAACGCCGTCGGCGGCCAGCCGGTCTCGCTGGAGAATCTGCGAGCCACGGCCGAACTCTATCATCAGCACGACATCCCCTTTATCATCGACGCCAGCCGTCACGCAGAGAACGCCTACTTCATCCAGCAGCGGGAACCGGGCTACCAGGACAAGACCCCGCTGGCCATCGCCCAGGAGGTTTTTGCGCTGGCCGACGGCGTCACCATGAGCGGCAAGAAGGATGGACTGGGTAATATCGGAGGCTTCCTGGGTTTGAACGATGAAGACCTTTACAACCGGGCTGCGGCTGAACTGGTGGTGCGGGAGGGGTTCATCACCTACGGCGGCATGTCCGGCCGGGCGATGGAAGCATTGGCAACCGGGCTGTATGAAGCGCTCGATCCCTCCTATTTGAGCTACCGTACCGGTCAGGTGAACTATCTTGGAAGCCGGCTGCTGGAGATCGGAGTGCCGATCATCCAGCCACCGGGAGGTCACGGCGTTTACATCGACGCCGGGGGTTTACTGCCCCACATCCCTCCTGAAAATTACCCGGGACAGGCGCTCTCCGCTGCATTGTATTTGGAGGGTGGCATCCGGGGCGTCGAACTAGGCTCGGTGGCTTTCGCTCACGAGGACCCTGAGACCGGTGAAATCAAGCGACCACCGTTGGAGCTCGTCAGATTGGCTATTCCCCGCCGCACGTACACCCAGGCGCACATGGACTTCGTCGTTCAAATCTTCTCCGGAATTATGGATATGAAGGAGAGTATCGGCGGCTATCGTATCGCCAAGGCGCCCAAATTGTTGCGCCATTTCCTGGCGGAATTCAAACCAGTATAAACCTGCCTGCTGAAATCAAAGCCCCCGCCGAAGCGATCGGCGGGGGCTCTTTCTTTAATTCGCTGCAGCCTAGTTGAAGGTCACCCAGTCAAAGGTCAGGCCGCCCAGGTCCGCACTGTCCACATGCAGCCAGCCATAACGGCCGCCGCTGGTCTTGTAGCAGTAGATATCGCCGCTGTCCAGGTCTATATCGTTGTTGGAGAGCGACATGCCACTGCACTCGCTCTTTGTCGGCGTATCCGATCCAAAGTAGCGAACCGTGGTCCCGTTTTGGGGTCGATATTCTTGAAGCTGCTTTATCACCGGTGGAAATCCTGATACCTGCGTGTCATTCTTGAACTGGAAATCCGCATTCCCGGATCCGCAGCTCACAGTATTGCCAGCGTCCAGGTCGAAGCAGGCCCCGTCCAAAATAGTCTGGTCCTGGCCGCTCGAGTAGTTGAATAACGGGATGAGCGTGACCATGGGTGTCAGCGGGACGAAGATCAGCCCGGTGGGAGTCGGGGTCGGCGTCGCCGCCGGCACATCAATTTTCACCCAGAATGCGGTATCTCCACTGGCGCCAATTCCAAAGAGTACGCCGCTGTTATTGCGAATCAGCCAATAGCCCTGATAGGTCCCCGGGCTGCCGGGCGCCTGCAGATTGACCGAAAGATCGACAGTGCTTCCCGGCGGCACCGCGCCGGCCAGCGGCACCGAAGCCGGGCCGTTCATGGCATCGCCGTGATCGAAGACAAGCGAGTAGCTCGAAGTCCAGGTGCAGGTTCCATTGTTGCGCAGCCGCCAGGTCTTGGTGAAGGGATCTCCTGCCTCCACATCGGCACCATCCGGGTAGGTAACATCGCTGACAAAGGCAGCCTGATCGGTGCAGCCTTCGCTTCCAGCCGTTGGTGTAGGACCTTCGGGCGTCGCTGTCGGCGGCTCAGGTGTGACCTCCTGGGTTTCTTCTTCCACAGGAGGTGGAGTCTCCGAGGGGGCTTGCTCCTCCGCCAGGTTGGTCAACTGAGCTTGCACTGTTTGCTCGGCCAGCAGGGCAACTTCCCCGGCCCCTTGATCCAATCCAGGCAGGTTGCAGGCGCTCACCAGCATACTTACCATCATGGCCAATAGAATGATTCTCTTCATTGTTCTAGCTCCTATTGCGTGCGTGTGATTGTGTCCCATTTACACCTATAACGGGGTTCAGGCCAAGATCGTGACACCAGGCGCAATCCAATTTGGAAATTCCGGTCGCTTCCTGTCGCTTGCCTTCGATTGGATTAGGGAAGATTCTCATAATCCCAACCGAAAGTGACAGCTGGCGTTGTTTGTCCGGATTCCACGGTGACCGTCCGTCGTGCGACGTCGGACTCGAAACCCTCCGGCCAGGTCCAGACTCCTGCCTGCAGGATGTCATCATTTCCATCTTCATTGGCGTCCACGGTCACGCAGTATTTACCTGGAACGAGATCATCAAATTCGTATCCGCCAGAGGCGTCCGGACCGGTTTCCTCGGTGCGCAGCCCGATGGAGGGACAATCCCCGGCACCCAGATGGACCTGGACGCCGACGATGGTCATCTCTCCGAGATCGAGCAAACCATTCGCCTGATATTCGCCTCCATCCACCTCCTGGCAAAATGCCGGATCAGGCGAACTTGAGTCGCACAGGTCGTGCCAGACGGTGCCAACAATAGAGCCCGGCGTAAATTCCGGGGTCGGCGGGATTTCACCCACCGGCAGATCCAGAGGGTTGAAGTCGAAGTTCAGCGTGATGTCCGACATCCAGCAAGTCGCCCTGGCGGCCAGCTCAACTTCGAGCCACCGGTTGTTTGGATCGTTGTTTCTGGATATAGCTGCCGCTTGTTGGCCCCGCGGCAGGACGTGGCTGATGGGATAAAGCGTTCTCGGCCCGCTGCGGCAGTTCGCATCGACGCGGGCCGACACTTGATAAGGATTGGCGGTGGCAGTTGCCGTCGCTGGGACCGGGGTTTGGCTTGCCGCATCCGCGGTCACCGTAGGTGGAATTTCCGTAGGCTGCAGCAGTGCCTGAGCTGTGAGTTCCGCCTCAAGCGTTAGTTCGACGGCATGATCAAGATCCACTGTCTGCCCTGAATTGGGTAGATTGCACGCGGCTAAAATCACGCCACATGCCATGAGCATGCAAATGCGTCGGACCATCTTTCTCCTCCATCCTTCCTTTACGCGAGGCCAGGATTAGTTTCTTCCAGGCCCGATCACAACGACCACAAGTCACAACACCAGGGCATGTTCACAGTTGCCAAAAAGAGAGAATGAGATAAGCAGAGCCCGCACCATTTTCGCATAGAAAGCAAAAAGGGGCCGGCCGGAGCCGGCCCTGCTTCCTATGGCGCTGGTTCAATTGCCAAACTGATAGGTCCAGCCAAAGTTCACGTCTGTGCGATTTTGTCCCGATGT
>JBKHKF010000342.1:0-3269 GCA_046537745.1 Anaerolineales bacterium
GACCAGGCCTGCCCCTATGCGATAGGCTCCCATGCCGGCCAGCACGGCCGCCCCGGGCAGATTAATGGATCCACCGATGACATACACCGTCCCGAAAGTCCCCTTGTGGGAGTCCCTGGGCCGGTCAGGGAACATATTCCTGACATAATCCTGGTCCGCCAGATCCAGATCGACCTGTTCCAGCTCCGGCATCGTTTCGTCCAAACCAATATCGCCCACTATAAGTTCTCCTGTGTAGTTCGCTCCCGGAAACCGCAGCAACCCTTTCTTTGCCGCAGCCAACGTAACCGTTAGATCAGCCTTTAGCGCTTCGCTGGCGATCTCCCCTGTGTCTGCATCGAGCCCCGATGGACAATCCACCGCAACAACAAAGGGCTTATCCTCCCTTTTTGCCAGCACCGCTTGTGCTTTCGAAAATGCTTTCTGAATATCCCCGCGCAGCGGCAATTTTAAGCCTGTCCCGAAGACCGCATCGATGACAATATCGGCGACCGAAAGGGAATTGGCCAGGACCCGAAACCGCTGATCCTGATCAGCTTCAGCCACCAGCACGTCGCGGTCCTTCAGCCTCTGCTGGTGGGGCCCCATCTCGCGCTCTTTGGCCAGGTACACAGCTATTTCCGCGCCCGCCTCGAGCAAATGATAGCCGGCGACCAGGCCATCACCACCATTATTCCCACTTCCTGCCAGAATCACCACGCGCTTGCCATCAACCGATGGAATCCGACTCATGACAGCGCCAGCAACGCTCTCACCGGCATTGGCCATCATGTCATCGTAGGTCAGGCCGGATTGGTCGGCGGCTCGTTCAATGGCCTGCATCTCCTCCACGCTGACAATCTTGCTCACATAATCCTCCTGATTGACACAACAAAAAGCGTAACAAATGCATCCCGCCAATTGCCCGGGGATGGCACTTCACCGGCGGACCACACTCCATCTTATCAGCAAAACTCGCTAGCAATGGGGCATGGTTTTTCGTGCATTTCGTGTTTCATAAAGCCAATCACCGCCCGGATTGACGCGAGAGCAAATTGACATGCCACAATCCTCTAAGTTAACCTCAAGCCGTGATGAGTGAATTACACGAACGAATCCGAACCCGCGAACAGCTGGAAGCCTTCGAAAACGAGCAGTTGGCTCCTTACGGAATGCGCAGCTCCCAATCCAAGGGACGCGCTTATCCGGAGGATGAGCCACGCTACCGCACCGCGTTCCAGCGGGACCGGGATCGGATTCTGCACACAACCGCATTCCGCCGTCTGGAATACAAGACCCAGGTCTTTGTCAACTACGAAGGCGATTACTATCGAACCCGGTTGACACACACGCTGGAGGTTGCGCAAATTGGTCGGACCGTCGCCAGGGGGATAGGCGCGAACGAGGATCTCGTCGAAGCAATTTGCCTGGTTCACGACCTGGGCCACCCTCCATTTGGGCACTCCGGCGAGGCGACATTGTCCAAGCTCATGGATGATCGTGGCGGCTTCGACCACAACAAGCAATCGCTCCGCATCGTCACTGAGCTGGAAAATAGATACCCCGATTTCCCGGGCCTTAATCTGACCTGGGAGGTCCGCGAAGGGATCGTGAAGCACGAAACTGAATATGATGAATCCGACGCGGCGGACTACGATCCCGAAAAACGCGGTCAGATCGAGGCCCAGATCGCCAACGCCGCCGATGAACTTGCTTACACGGCGCACGATCTGGACGACGGTTTGCGCTCCGGCCTGATCCAGCCGAGCCAATTGGCCGGCCTGGAGTTGTGGGAGCACTTGCGTCAGAGCATCGGCTGGGACACGCAGGATCTGAGCGAGCTCAATCGCAATCGCCTGATCCGCCGCCTGATCGGCATCGAGGTCACCGACCTGCTCCAGACAACTGCAAAAAAGCTGGAGGAGGCCGACCCGGGATCCGTTGAGGAGCTCCAACTGCTGCCATACAACATTGTCACCTTCAGTGACAAGCTCACCGCCTGGAACCGGCAGCTCAAGGATTTCTTGTTCCAGAACATGTACCAACATCACCGTGTCATCCGAATGCAGACAAAGGCTGAGCTTTTCCTGAAGGACTTATTTGATGCTTACGTCACGATTCCTAAAGTGCTGCCTGAGGAGATTCAAGAGCTCGCCCAGGAGCGAGACTTCCACCGCACCATCTGCGATTACATCGCCGGCATGACCGACCGCTTCGCTCTTCAGGAGCACAGCAAGCTTTTCGATCCAGCATCTCGACCGTAGCTACATGGGAGAAGGTATGAACCAGCAAGAGGATTTGTATTTAACCAAAGAGGCTGCTGTCAAGATCAGGCAGGAGTTGGAAGAGCTGCAGGGGCCCAGGCGAGACTCGCTCGCCAAGCGGCTTCGTGAAGCTATCAAAATGGGCGACCTATCCGAAAACGCCGATTACATCGCGGCCAAGGAGGAGCAAGCGTTCCTGGAAGGCAGAATACAGGAACTGCAAACGATCCTGCGCGAAGCCACAATTGTGGAGCGCCCGGCCAACCCAGATGTAGTGGGCGTGGGCTCAAATGTTGTGATCCTAGAGAATGGACGCGGCCAGACTACTTACCAGATGGTAGGCGCCAAGGAAGCCAACCCCCGGGAAGGCAAGATTTCCAACGTCTCGCCGATCGGAAAGGCTTTGATGGGTAAGCGTGTTGGCGATACAGCTATCGCCGAGACCCCTGGGGGGCAAATTGAAATGAAGGTCGTGAGCATCCAATAATCCCACCCTAAATGAAAAGGAGCACCCTTTCGGCGGGTGCTCCTTTTTTTTAATCCGTCTTGGTGGGACTACTTTGGCATGGCCTTGAGCTCAATCGTCATACGCTCGAAGAAACTCTCCGAGGGCAAAGCACTCTGTCCATACTTCATATCCACGATGCGAGCCTCCACCTCAAGAGAAGCGGTCTCAAGATGGACGGATCCACCAGGCTCGGCCAGCACCGGGTCACCCTTGGCAGCCAACCGACTGCGGGTTTCATCGTCCTTGAAGGCATAGTTGCTGAGCAGGACCTTGGTCACCGTCTGAATATCGTTCTTATCGAACAGCCAGACTTCAAAAGCGGAGACCTTCTTGGGATCACCCGCACCCATCACTTCTCCAATACCAACGCCGCATTCACCCAAGAAATCACCGGCTGCGGATTCGATGCTGAAGGAGTCGTCGTAGCGATCATCACCCAAAGTGTAGATGGTTCTGAAGGTAGCCAGCGGCTCCGCCTCAACGGGCTCGGATGTTGCTGTTTCCTCGCCGTAAATGCC
>JBKHKF010000343.1:0-3261 GCA_046537745.1 Anaerolineales bacterium
GTTGGGGGGAGAGGCGTGTTGGTTGCAGTCGGTGTTGGCGTTTCGGTGGCCATAAAGCCCGGCAAAGATGGCGGATTGTCACCCGTTACCCACAATACGACCAGAACCAAGCCTATAACCAACAGCAGCACAGCTGCACCGCCCAGGAGCAGAGGAACCATCCTCTGCCGGCGGCGCCTGTACGCCTCAATGACCTCGGATGCGCTTTTTTCGCTTTCAGCCATGGTGGTACCTCCCTCCGGAACGCGTATTGTACACGATTATTCCTGCCGCTGGGCGATGGTACCTTTGAGCCAAGATCACTTCGCCACCAGAAAATCCAGGACCAACGGCAGTACAGCTTCCCAGGTGGGATCGCGGTGGTCACCCGGCACAATTCTCAGCTGAACATCGCTTTCCACAGTCGCTAAGGCAGCAGCGAGCTCCTCAGTTTTTGGGCGGGCCCAATCCTCCTCGCCGGCCAGCAGCAGGATGTTCTCAGGAACTTCCTGCTGAACCTGCACCATATTGAATGGATCATAAGCTGGACGAGGATAATTAACCGCCAGGGAAGGGCTCAAAGCGGCGATTCGACCAAAAAGATCGGCATGACCGAGGCCAATCTCAAGCGCCCAGATGCCACCCCGGGATATACCAGCAAGATGGCGCCCAACAGGCGGGTCGGCGAGCTGATATTCCGCCTCCACCACCGGGAGCACCGCTTCCAGGAATTCCTCTTCGTAGGAACCAGGCCCGCCGTCGCTCGAGCTGAAGAGCGGTTCCGGAAGTTTGGGAAGGATGAGAATGGCCCTATCCCAGCGGCCCTGCACCAATCCCCGTTCATAGGTATCCACCAGTCCGAGCTCTGCCCAATGGCTTTGATCGAAAGGCTTGCCATGAAAGAAAAAGACTCCCGGCAAGCGTTCATCTTGGATGGGATAGCAGGGCGGCACATAAATCCAGAGGGAAACCTCCGAGGAGAGCAGCCGGCTTCGATAGCTGGAACGCTTCACCTCCCCCTGCTCCGACTGGCAGTCGGGGGTCGGGCTGGCTGTTGGCTCTTCCGTCGGCCGTGGGCTGGCGGTGTGTGTGGGCGCCGCCGCAGCAGCAGAGGGAGTCGCGGTCGGAATATTTGCCTCCGGCGGGGTGCAGGCCAGCGCACCGATTGCCAGCGCTAAAAGGATCGCAAGTAGAAGCAGCAGTTTCCTCACTGTAAACATCCCAGCAATCTTACCGCACCCAGCCTCGTCCTTCCCCGGCATATGTTTGAGAGCTTCATGCCAGGGGAATTATGGATTGGAGACAGCCGCAGCAGAGCCGGCTATGTTAGAATTGCTGGCGCTTGGGAGATGAGGGAAACTCAACGTATGAAGTATCACATTTGGACAGCCGGTTGTCAGATGAACGTCGCCGATTCCCAGCGAGTCGCCTCCTCATTGGAGAAACTGGGCTATCGGGCCACGCCTGTAGCAGAGGAGGCCGACGTCATCGTGCTCAACACCTGCGTGGTGCGACAGAGCGCCGAGGATCGCGCCTACGGTCGGCTGACCTCCCTGCGTCCCATCAAGGAAGAGCGGCCTGAAACGATCATCAACTTGATGGGCTGCCTCGTGGGCGTAAAAGACAACCCGAAGCTACGGGCTCGATTCCCGTATGTCGATGTGTTTTCACCACCCTCCGACCCCGAACCCCTGATGGAGCATCTGCTCGAACGGCAGGGGCGCGATATTGAATTAGCGGAAACTCGCACGCTCCACGCCCTTATGGATGGTGACTTAGTCCTGCCCGAGGAGGAGCGGGGCAAGCTGGTTTCAGCTCATGTTCCCATCGTATACGGCTGTTCCCACGCCTGCACTTTCTGCATCATTCCATACCGCCGGGGCGCCGAGCGCAGCCGCTCGGTGGGCGAAATTGGCCTCGAAGTAAGACAGCTGGCAGCCCAAGGCGTCCGAGAGGTCACGTTGCTCGGACAAATCGTCGATCGTTACGGCCTCGATGTCGATGACGGCCCCACTCTGGCGGACCTGCTTCATGTGCTCCATGACATCGATGGCATCGAGCGACTTCGCTTCCTGACCTCGCATCCCAACTGGATGAACGACCGCCTGCTGGATACCGTGGCCGAGCTGCCCAAGGTCTGCGAACATATCGAAGTGCCGGTGCAGGCCGGCCATGACGAAGTACTGCGCCGCATGAAGCGCGGCTACACCAGCGACGACTATCGCCGCTTGATCGATCGGATCCGCCAGCGCATCCCGGGCGTTTCCATCGGGACGGATATCATCGTCGGCTTCCCCGGTGAAACGGAGGAACAGTTCCAGGCCACATATGATTTGCTGGCGGAACTGAAACTCGACGTCGTCCATTTGGCCCGCTACTCCCCTCGGCCCAACACCGTCTCTCAGCGTCGGATGCCCGACGACATCAGCGAGGAAGAGAAGATGAGCCGCTTCAGAGCCATCGAGGATCTTCAGCAAGACATCTCACTGGAGATCAACGAAGGACGTTTGGGAGAACAGGTGGAAGTGCTGGTGGAAGAAAAGCATCGCGGCAGTTGGAAAGGCCGCAGCCGGAACAACACGTTGGTATTCTTTGATGACCCCGGAGATCTACGGGGCCAGGTGGTCAATGTCCACGTGGATCACGCCGGCGCCTGGAGTTTGAACGGTCATCTCACCAAAAAAAGCAGCAGCATCCCCACTGCAGCCTGATCTTCCCCTACAATTACATCAAACTTGACGGGGTTGGAGCCGGCGCTTCTGCTCTGTTTGGTCACACTTTTTGATTTACACCCCAAGTTGACCTGCACAATGCAGGAGTCGACCTTTATGCGATTATGGAATATGCGCAGGATCATTGCCTTGCTGCCGGTCGTTCTTCTCGGCGGCCTGCTGCTGGCTGCCTGCAACTTCCCCGGTGGGCAGCCGGCGGCAGGTGAGGATACGCTGGCGACGCAGGCAGCGCAAACGGTAGCAGCCGAGCTAACCGAAACGGGGGGAGAACGTAGCGAACTGCGAATGGACCACGAATTATGAGCTGGTTTTTGACAGCGGTGCGCGCATGGGCGCCTCCCGTTTGGTGCCTCTTCCCGGCCCCGTGGAGCCCGGCCAGTCCATCGATCTCTCCGTTGCGATGACCGCACCCGCAGGCGAAGGCACGTATCATGGATTCTGGATGCTCCGAAACGAAGAGGACGTGCTTTTCGGGATCGGTGACGACGCCGAGACCGCTTTTTGGATCCAGATACGCGTGACCGAAGGCGAGCCAGAGCAAGTGTATGAC
>JBKHKF010000027.1:0-13942 GCA_046537745.1 Anaerolineales bacterium
GGGTACTGCATCATGGAACCCTGCTTTATGCCTCCACCATCAGCGACCTGACAGAAGCGCTGATCGTTAATCCAGCTAAATTTGAAGACAAGGCGGTGAAATCCATCCGCAGTCGCGTTACTAATATCTCGGATCATCTGGAAGCGCCCATCCCGGTTGAGACATTCATCGAGCGGGTGATGGAGCACATGAAGGCCGATTTTCCGAGCGCTGTTCCCTACCAATGGAACGATCAGGACCTGGCAGCCATCCATGAGCTGCGCGCAAGCAAGTACCAAACCTGGCGCTGGAACTTCGGCAGATCGCCCGATTACAGTTTCAGAAACACCGTTCGAACTCTCGGCGGGACGCTCGAAGTGCATCTGGATATCGAAAGGGGTGAAATTAAACAAGCTCGTCTGTTTGGAGATTATTTCGGCGTGCGCAGTATCGAAGAAATTGAAACCGCGTTAATCGGTGTTCGCCATGAGCGCAGTGCTATCAAGCAGCAGCTTTCCAAGTTCGACCTGGATGAATACCTGAATGGGGTTCCAGAAACCGATTTAATCAACAGCTTCTTTTAGCTGCCGAGGTCATCAAGCGTGGGTTGTGTGATTTTGGAACCGCCACCCATTGGGCGGACTATTCTCCCCGCAATCTGGCGGTCTCCACACGCCAGACTAAAGTGACCGCCTCTTCCGTCACCACCACATCCACCAGATCGCTATCATCCGAGCGATTGCCAGCCCGCTCCAGGTTTGCCGCGATGCGCTGATTCCAGGCCTGCACGCGATCCTGGCTCACGTTGAATCCATCCACCTCTACCTCCAAGATAACGGCCGTCATACGGCCATCTTCGGCCCCCAAATCCAAACGAAAGGACATCGTATCGCGGCCGCTGCCGCTCAAACGACGCCGGCTGGCCTCCGCCGCCAGGTAGCCTGAGTGCAGTTCCACCGAGACATCCTCGACCAGTGGATCGGCGATGGCCGCCTTCATCTCAGCCTCCAGGGCAGATTCAGGCATTTCCGCTTCGATGCGGAGCGAGCCATCTTCATTTCGGCTTATGCCCACCTGACACGCTGAAATCGCCAGCAGAAGGATCCCTGCCAGCATCAGCCAGAGGGTTCTTTTCCCAATCATCGTGATACTGCCTTTCGCCATACCGTATTAGCCCTCGGGAGTTGAATTGTGCTTCTCAAGATCCCTTTCATTCATTAATACAAAGCTCTACGAAGAATTGTCGCGACAATATACTTGAAGGAGTTACCAGGTGGTGAAAGGCCGGCGACGCAGCGGGCCGCCGGACATGACTGGTGACGGAACAGGAGCAATTGAAATGCACCTTTAGTAAATGCAGCCTTGCTCCTGCACACTTGCCGAGGCGTCGCCAGCGCCGTTATATGCCTCGACCGTGTAGGTGTACGGTCCACCGTAAGGCGGCTGGTCCGCAAAAGTCGAAGCGCCGGACCCAAGATCGGCAACCACATTGCCGTTGCGATAAACTCGATAGCCACTCTCATTGTCCGCCGCGTCGAACCAGCTGAGCTCGACCGTGTACACCTGCGCGTTGCAAACCCATCCACTTACCGACAGGTTGGATGGCTGATCCGGCGGTTGCAGCACGGGTGTTGGCGTCGCCGTTGGCTCCGCTGTCGGAGTCGGTGTAGGCGGTGCCAGCTGCACCGGAATGTCATCCAATTGCTCTTCCGTGATATTTAGCTCCAACAAGGAGCGCGCCACCCAGCACGGTCGGCCCGTGTTGGGGCCTGTGACCACCAGCCAACTCTTATCCTGGCTTCGCCCTATCACGGGGACCTCGGAATCCGCCACCACGGAATCCAGCTGCGGATAGACGGTCCCCGGCCCACTCCGGCAGAACGCGTTGCCGGTGAGTCTGGCGATTGGATCCAGCAGCGGAGCCGGTGTAAATGTAGCTGTTGGAGCTTCGATCAGGGGGGAAGAGGAGCTTCCTTCATCATCGCCTGTTACCTCCCTCGGCAGGTCCCCCACAACACGGGGGCGCTCACAGCGGTCCCAATAGACCACGCCTCGAATTGGATCGTCGTAGAGATCATATATTCTTTCGGGGATCTGGTCAGCCGGCACCTGCCACTCGTTGTTACAGGCATCGACACTATAGCTGGCTTCAAGCCAAAAGCCGTATTCGCCCACGCTACGGAAAGTATTGCCGCCTGCGCTGCCCAAGTATCCGTCGCCGAAATCCACCACCGGCGGCGAGCGCCACCAGCTCGCAGTCTTGTGGCGATCGGAGGCGGCGACGATGTATGTTAGCGCACTGATGTCATTATTCTGTGCCAGGATACGTTGGCTTGAGGTGGTAATCCCAATCCCAACATCGAACCCAGCGATCGTGTTCCCCTCAATATGCACGAGAGGTCTTCCACCATGCCCGAGGTCGCCGCCAAATGCGATTCCCGCATGCGGCCACTGGGGGTTATCCTCACCAGGCTCAACATCGGGGGAGAGGCGGAGAATTTCATTGCCAATGATCTCGGCGGTGACATCGCCCGTCAGCCGGATTCCATCAGCATTATGGATAAAAGAGCCTTCGATCGTATTGTCAACGATGGTGGCAATGGTTTGGCCTTTCAAATCGATCGGGTGATCGAAGACATTGCCGATCCAACTGTTGCGAATTTCGATGACCGAATCCTCGGCCCGGATTCCCAGGTCTGCCAACCTGGCCGCGCGCGAACCGTCGTGCCGGTAGATGCTGGTCGCGACTTTGATATCGTCAAACTCGATCGTCGGACTTCGATCAATATCGATCCCATAGAGACCAATGACGTTGATCACGTCCACACGGCTCATGTACACGCGAGCCCCCTGGATGGTAATTTTGGAGAATGCGACCGTGAGATCATAAATTTCCACGTCCACAGGTCCGGCGATGAGCATGCCATCTTCATCATCGGACCCGGGCGGTCGTATGGCTGAGACTTCTTGCAGGGGAATAAGCGGGTCAGGGCCAAAGGCAGGCGTCCCGCGGCCGACGCCCTGAATTACCACAGGGCGAGTTATCTCGACATCCCCTTCGTAATAACCGCGAGACAGGTTGATCCGAGTCTTTCGATCATCCGTGTAGGTCGCGTGATCCAGCGCGTACTGGACCGTCCGCCACGGCTCGGATTCGGTGCCCCGGCCGGGTCGATCCTCTCCATACGGGTCCACGTAATAATCCCGGAACGGCCCTGCGCTCGGTCCGCAAGCCCCAAGCACCACTCCGAGAACACCGAGAATGAATAACAGCAACAATCGTTTCATTTCCCTCTCCCATTGCCGTGTAGGCAGCCGCAAGGATTTAAAGGTCTCACGGTGCCGATCGGCATTTGTACCGCAGCTTTCGTTGTTGTGCCACTTAACCGGCGTCCATACAGGTGAGCGCCGGTAACGGAAAAGTTGCAATGCTCTCGTTAGCTGAACGATTGTCGAAGAGCGCATGTGACATCACACAGCGCCTCTCGATAAGCCACCCTACAGTTACGACGTGAGACTCGGCTGGGGTTGAATGGAAGGAACGATTGGACCTAGAGACGAAGAAGGAGGTAGGCCACGGAGGCGGCAATCAAGAGCCCCCACAAAAAGCTTCCCAGGGTGCCGATGAGAATGTACTCGGCTTCCACCCGGTTCTCCCGTTGCCGCAGCTCTCCGATCCGGAAAATGGATTTGGCCGCCACCAGGAACCCAATGCCGCCTGTCTGACCCAGGATCACGAGCAAATAAATCAGCGCACGCTCGAGCATGCCAATGATCCGACCGCCCTCGGGGAAGCCCCTATCTTGGTGATCCGACCGATCCCCTGGCGCGGCTGGTGTCCGATCCGGTCTTGACGGCAGCTGCGGCCGCAGCGGCGCCACCAAGCCGCCGACGACCTCCGCCCCTACATAGACCGAGAAAATCGCGCCAGCAGCGAGCAGCATCAGGCGCAGAGGTATCAGGCCAAAAGCACGAAGCCAGATGGATGAAAACCCTGATGGCATGAATGCGAACAGCGCCCAGAGCGCAGCGATGGCTATCGCCAAGTGCAAAGCCTGGCCAATCAGCAGAGAGCGGAGCCCGGGAGAGAAGAAACGGGGCTCAAAACTATCGATCAACGTATGCAGCCCCGCGATGAGCAAGGCAGCGGGCCAGGCGTTTGGAGTTCCCAGGAGCAGCCAGAACGCGAGACCATGGGATACCCCATGCAATCCGTGTCTGATCCAAGGTCGTGAAGCAGGCCCGTCCTCTGCCCTTTCGCCCGCCAACACAAAATCGACCAGGACATGAGCCGTCAGCAGAGCCAAACCAAAGTATCCGGGTCTCATATGCGAACCCTCAATCCCGCTCGCTCAAATTTCAACAAGTCCAAAAGCTTGTTTTGGCACAAAACAAGCCCATCGGGACAGCATCAGCGCGGATCCAGCAGCAGTCGAGGCAGCCATGCTTCGAAATGCTCAAGAGCCTCTTCGATAGCTGTCCAGCCTGCGCGATCCCAGTGCTGAGCTATGGCTTGCTGGGAAATTGGTCCCTCGGGCCAGCTATTCCCTGTTTGCTCTTGAGTCAACCCCATCAAACCACCAAGAAGTGCTTGAGCTTGCTTCTGCGTCCATTGCGAGGACAGCTCATCCAGCAGGGTGAACTGCGCTTGAAAAGCCTCGCCG
The DNA here is from genome assembly GCA_046537745.1 of Anaerolineales bacterium. Lineage (GTDB taxonomy): Bacteria > Chloroflexota > Anaerolineae > Anaerolineales > E44-bin32 > DASWJQ01. The sequence continues at coordinate 4,644 of JBKHKF010000027.1, forward strand.
GCAAATGCGCCTAGGTGCGATGGCAGCCTCACCTGAAGCCGGCTACCACGGTAGCTCGCCTCCAGCGCGGTTCCCGCTCGGCGAAAAGCAGGCCCATCCTCGCTGGCCAAATTCAGATCAGAACGGAGCTCATGGCGTCCCACCCCAACGCCTATGCGAGCCTGCAGCTTCCTTTGCCGGTAGTTCGCTCGCAGCCACGCCCGGAGAAAGAGCACAATTCGGAGCGACATTCCGGGCCGGAGCACCAGGATTTGCCAACTATCCCCCCGAAAGGTATCCGTTTGATATCCGCCCTCACCGGGCAACCTGCCTGCCAGTTCCTCTGGCAGCTGGCCGAGCCAATCATGAAAGCGGATACGCTCGGCCTCCGACAGCTCCGATGAACGCACTAGATCTCCATTGATAATAGCGATGAACTGCTCCATAGTTAACCCCGACCCCGGTGGATGCTTACAAGCCCTTTAGCTTGTATTATATTATTACAAGTCTTATAGCTTGTAAAGCCCGGTGAAAAGGAAACGTTTCGCTCAGAAAAGGCCCAGCTGGTTGAGTGTATAGAGCGTGAGAATCAAGACGACCAGGAAAGCAATGGTGAAGAAAAGCCAGGGAAACCAACGTTCCAGCTGCGATAAATCAGGAGTGCGGAACTCCAGCCTATCCGAATCGCCCCCTCGCCCCTGCCACCGGCTCCAGGCCAAAAGCATCGTTATCAACAGCGTGAGAGCGCCGAGCCAGCGCAGCATCATCACAGGCGTCAACAGGCCCGCCACGCCCAGGCCCGCGCCGAGAACGAGCTGCAACCAGGAAACTTGTTTCTCCATGAGAAAAGCGACCTTATCTCTCCCGATCAACCTTTACGATTCAAATTATCGAGTTGGTTCCGAGTGCGACCACCTCAGCCAGCCGGTGTCGGACCGGGAGTTTCCTCCGGGTGCTGGGGCCAAGGGACCCGGACCCATTGAGTATAGCCATGTTTTTCGGCCGTATACAGTCTGGCGCTGGATTCCTGGAAACACCCAGGTTCATCCATCACATAGGCTGGCGGCTCATCCACGTGGATCGGCGTGAACTTCAACTGGCCATCCTGACATACCCAGCTTTCGATTAAATACCCTCTGTCGTCATCTTCCGTCATCCAGACTGGATCCCAGTTGATGATCACCCTATCCCCCTCTCGACTTGCCCTCGGATTGGTCGGAGGTCGGTAAAGGTCGGAGTAAGGCAAGCGGCCATAATACACCGGCGCGTCATAAAGATCTCCGCGGAACACATCCAACAGATCGGCTCTAACCCAGCAGCGATCCATATAGGTCCAGGGATCAACATACACCCACGTGCCTTCCGCATTCCGGCCGTAAATCTCGACACGATCTGTTGGGTATAAACCCCACTCATAAAGGTAGGCTGCCCCGGGGCCGTAGCGACAATTGGATTGCACCTGGACGCGCGCGTCGGGCGGATCGTATGTGGGTGTTGGTGTGATGGTTGGCGTCCGGCTTGGAGTAGGTGTGTATGTGGCTGTTCCGGCCGGCGTTGGTGACGGGCTGGAAGTCCGGCTTGGTGTTGGTGAGTATGTGGGTGTCGATGTGAAAGTGGGAATGCTGGTGGGCGTGGAGGTCGGTTCAGGTGTGCTCGTAGGAATTGATGTAGGCGTAGGTGTGGGCGTAAGTGTCGGCGCGATCCAGTTGGACCAAGCCATACCACCGCCGAACCCAACGCCCAGCAGCACCAATCCAATCAACGCGAAGAGCAACCAACGTGTCATAAGTTCATCCTAATTCACCAAAATGCAGCTGCAAAGGTGCGATTAGTCCCACGGTTTCTTGTGCAAGCCAGACCGTTGTACCCACAACAAAAAAAGAGCCGGCGGATACCCACCGGCCCTGCTCCATCAGAATTCTCTCCTACATGGGGATTTCGTCCGAAAATTCCTCGAAGTCCTTCACCTGTTTCGATAGATACTCGCGACGATCACGATCCTGGACAGCTTCGAGGACTGGATTAAGGCCATTTCCCATAGGCTTAAAAGTCGCTTCCATCTCGAGCTCCTGCTGGCGCGGCGCGGAGTACCATTGCCCCCGGCGGAACAAATATCGTTCCCGACCCTCCACAAAGGCCAGCTGATTGTATTTGTACTTATCCAGCGTTTGTCCATGGTTGTCGTACCAGTAGCTTTGCATGATCGGTTGATTGATCGCCTGCTCGGAGAACAAGCTGCCACCCCGGTTCGGCAGACCGCATAGGTTGAGAATCTCATCATGGATAAACCGAGTGCTTATCGGATGATGAAAATCGCCCTTGTGCTCATGCCTAGGGTCAAACCAGAAGAATGGCACTCGATTACCGGCGTCGGTAACGTTCGTGAAATGATAGTACCAGTCCTGGTCACCGAAGTTGTCTCCGTGATCAGCCAGGAATATGACCAAATTGTCCTGATCTTCATGCAAAGTTCGGATGAATTTATCCAGCGGCTTCGAAAGCAAGCGCCAGCTCTTTATCTGCCGATTGCGCAGGATCTGTCCGATCCTGTCATCGATGTACTCGCGCTCCGACGTGAGAAAGCTCTGGTTGACCATGTGATAGAGCCCCGCCAGCTCTCCCAGGCGATCCGACCATGCATCTGCGCTGAGCTGGAAAGTGGGGCCAACGTGATAAGGGAAGTGCGTTTCCATAAGATTGAGAAACAGGAACGTCCCCCGGCCCTCTTGCTCCCCCTCTTTCAAAATTTTCCTGGAGCGGCGGAAGATGTCGCCGTGGGTATTTTGGACCCAGCACTGCCCTACCCGCAGGTCATCCGAGAGCTGATGCATGATGCCGTCGCGGGAAAGGAGCAGTCTACGCACCCTGGGCTTTCCCAACAGGATGAAGGTCTTATACAGCGTCCGAAATCGAGGCGCAATGGCTTCCCATATCTTGTGGACCTCATCAAACCCGCGATCAAGCCCAAAGATGTCTGTCGTGACCACGTTGGCGGTCACTTGCTGAGTTCGATAACCGGCTTCACGAAGCTGCTCCGCCAATGTCGGAATGGAGGCATGCAGGTTACGCGTCTGGCTGGTGGCGCCATGCTCGTGCGGGAGCATACCGGTGAACAAAGAAGCATGAGCTGGCAGCGTCCAGCAGCCGCTTGACCGCGCCTGATGAAACTGAGCTGCATGCGATGTTGTATAGGGCATCCGCCCCAGCCCATAGCCGTAAACAGAGTCGTACCGAAGGCTGTCCGCCACGATCATAATGATGTTGCGAGGCCTAGTCATCCGTGAATAGTATCTCCTACCGTTAGATATTTTTTATGGCTTAAGCATACCTTTAAACCGGCATTCTGGCTTCCTGCGAAAATCTGCTAAACCGTTATCAGGACGATGGCGGCCAGAGCGGCCATCACGCCGAGCCACTGCCGGGGAGAAATTCGCTCTTTTAACAACAACCAGGCCAGCAGCACGGTCCCCGCAGGATAAAGGGAGGAGAGCGCGGCCGCGATATCCAGTCTCGTAAGATGTGCGGACAGCAAATAGAAAATGTTGCCGGCAGTGTCGAGCAGACCGGCCAAACCGGCCACCGGATTCGCCCGGACCCCGGGTACGGGCAGCCCCATCCGCCACAGCCAAATCCAGCTAAGCACCAGCCCGGACATCTTTGAGGCGATGAGCGGGCCATACAATTCATTTGGGCCTACTTGGGCAATCAAAGTCAGGAATCCGCCGAAGCCAAGCCCGGCCAGCACAGCCGATCGAAGCCCTGGCTTTCCACTTACTCCACCGATCGGCTGCTCCTGGGTGACCAGCCATATTCCTATCAGCCCGATGGCAAAGCCAGCCAACCGCTGGAAGGTGGGAAAACCGGCCTGTGCCATGCCAACCAACACCGGAATCATGGCCCCAATGACCGAGGCAACGGGCGCCACCACGGCGGATCGCCCTTCCACCAGACCACGGTAAAAGGCGGCCAAACCCAGCGTGCCAGCTACCCCGGCGGCGCCTGCCAATAGGATGGCGCGCAAGCTGGGCAGCCCTTCCTCCACAAATATCAATAGCACGATGAGTGGGATAACCCCGATGGCTGCCGAAAGAGTCAGCACCTGGAAAGGGTGAAGGCGTCGCGAGGCGAACCCACCGCTGAAATCTCCACCACCCCAGGAAATCGAGGCCGCCAGCGCCGAGAAGGCGCCCAGTAAGTCCGCCGTGATCAATGGCGTGTATTCCAGGACATTGGCCGCGTCTTAGCTGCTCGAGAACCCGGTCAGGTACGCCAAAGCCAAACTGGCTGACGATGAATCCTGCGAACACAGGGCTGATGCTGCGATGCGAGAGACCTCATCCCTTGCGCCGTTTGCCGGAACGTGCCGGGAGGGGTTCATCAGCGCGTTTTAAAACCCCTTGAGGTATCCGGCGGAATTACATCGGAACCCTGCTCTTTATCTGCTCCATCGAAAACACCCGCTTTGTAATCTTTGATCCAGCGCTTGACGTAACGTGGCAGGAATTCCGTGAGGGCAAGGTAGACGGCCAGGCCGCTGGTGGCAATCCATGTTTCAACGGAGTAAAGCCGCCGCTTGAGAATGACCTCAACAGGAGTTGCCGTGGCTCGATTAAACAATGGCCAGCCACCGCCACCACCGATCACAAACATCACCATGTAAGCGCCATAAAGAATGCCCAGCGCAAAGTTAAAAATAATGATCCAATGAAGGATCCGAAGCCACCGATTTTGCATCTCGTTCCTTCCTGCTTTCGTCCGTTCAATCTACTTGATCATAATGGAATAGTCTTACAGGACCAGCCCCAAGGCAGAAATCACGTTAAAGATTCAGGGGGATGAAATGCCAGTTACTGGATGATCCGGCAAGCGAGTTTCGATGTAGCGGATGGAAGGAATAAGGAACCCTGCGATTCCCGTTAACAGCGCCAGCAGGCCCCCGATGCCGATCATCAAGCCCATACCCGCACCCTCCCCGGTGCCGAAGATCGGTCCAAGCAAAGGAGCCAGGGATCCTTGCGGGGCCATGGCGGGCTCCAGGTATTGGTCCGCCAACACACCGGCAACGACCTGGCCAATTGGAAAGGACGCCGTGGAAATCATCTCCTCCAAGGCGAACACTCTCCCCTGTAAGTCGGGCGCCACTTTCGATTGCAATATAGCAATGTAGGCAGAGTTGATAATTGGGTTAAACACCGACATGAAAAAGGATCCTATCAGCCACAGGGGAAGGCTCCAGGCAGGACCAAATACCATTGCCCCCAGAATCCCCCAAAGAATAAATCCCGAATTCACCAGATGGATTCTTCGACGGCTGCCAGCCCAGACGCTCATCAAGACACCGCCAGCCAAAAAGCCCACCGATCCAGCCGATTGAACCAGACCTAATATCACCGAATCATCGCCAGTTTTCGCCAGGATCGTCGGGCTCATCATGGGAAATCCGAAGGCCGCGAAGATATTGGCTGCAGTGAAGAAGATGAAGATGGCTGTCAGGCTTTCACGATCCAGGATGTAGCGGAAGCCATGGGTCACTTCCTGCCATAGGCTCCCCCGACCCGCCTGGCCTTCCTCAGACACGGCGGGTTGGGGAATATGGATCAACAAAAGCGTGCCCAAGGCGAAGACAAAGGTCACCAGATCGATAATTAAGATGACCGGGATCTCCACCACCGCCAGCATAGCCCCAGCCAGCAGCGGTGCCAAAATCCCAGAAGCGGAGCCCACCACGGAACGCATGCCGTTCGCCCTGGAATAGTGCTCCTTCGGCACCATTGTCGTCACAACAGCCGAGTAAGCCGGGTATTGGAAGGTCCCAAAAGCTCCAGTAATAAATCCTGTCAAGTACAGATGCCAGATCTGAGCCTGGCCCGATAGGAAGAGGTAGAACAAAACCACCGTTGAGAGGGCAGCACCCGCATCCGACAGGGCCAGCGTTAGCTTGCGATCCCAGCGATCCACCAGGGCACCCGTGAAGGGGCTGAAGATAAGGTTTGGAAGATAGGTAACTGCTGCAACAAGGACCAGGCCTGTAGCTGTACCTGTAAGGTCCCAGGCCCATAAGGTGATGGCGAAGCGGGTCATTCGTGTCGCGAAGATAGAGACAAATTGCCCCGCCCAAAGGACGTAAAAGGCCCGCATTCCTTGCAGCGAAGCCTGCGTTCGGTTGTCCTCTGTGGAGTCAGGCTGGCGCATGCGGTGGATCCCCTGTTTTGCTTAGGTCGACTGACGTGGCTGCGCACCGGTCATCCGACCGGTGCGCGCTTGGTTCCGGCCACAGAGGGATATTACACCAAAGCCGGTTCAACTAGCAATGAAAGGTGTGCTAACCTCCCACCGACCGCCAAAGTAAACTCAAGAAGGTACGTCCAATCAGCCCTCTCGGGCTACCTTCAACGTATTGGTTACCTCCGTCAGCAGCTCTATGTCACCCGCGCCGCTCAGGATTAGATAGCGCTCATCGATGGTGGTCACCATGAATATGCTCTTTAAGCCATCAGGTCCTTCAATAAGGAACCTGGCTGCGTCCTGACCATTGTTCAGAGTCATCATTTCTTCTGACAGTAATTCATTCCCGGAGGATTCCCAGGCCGTCCGCCGCACCTCAAGATATGCATCCAGGTCACGGCTTGGATCCCAGCGCAAGAGTGAAACTGTCAGTTGGGGTTCTTCTCCACTGTACAGCTGAACAACCTGCCCCCGCGCAAACTCTTCGCCGTCTACGGGCAATGTCCAGGCAGTTGGGTATTCAAACTCAAAGTCGGCAGCCTCGTCCACGTACGTTTTGGCGTCGAAGGAAGGCGCACTCTCGGATGGGGTGGTGGATGGCACAGCCTCTGTTACGGGCTCCCCCGTTTGTGTGGGCTCATCGAATGGATCGGTCAGGGAAGGCTCTTGAGCCAAAATATCGGCCGCTCGGCCACCACAGGCCGCCGTTGCCAATACGAGAAATATGCACAACGGTATAGTTCTCCTCATGCATCACTCCCATTATTCTCCCGATGATTTGAGGTATGTTCTGAGACCGCTTGCTCTCAAGGATTGTTGATCATCCGCTTAGCGGGATGAGATCTTCAACCAGTGAGATGGGGATTACGGCTGCACCAACGATACCCGGGCCCGTATGTACTCCCAGCACCGGAGAAATTCGAAGCACCTCCAGGCGGGAAATCGATAGCTTTTCCCTCAGGAGATCCCTGAGCTTCTCCGCCTGTTCCGGTATGTTTCCGTGCAAAACGGTAACCCAGAGCTCCTCTTCCTTATACAGGTCCAGCAGATGATCGGCCAGGGCACCCAGCGCCTTATTGAGCGAGCGAACCTTGCCGACGGTGCTGTACTTTCCGTCGTCGTGGTCCACATGGATCAAGGGCTTAATCTGCAGCAGGCTGCCAGCCAACGCTTCCACTCGACCGATACGACCCCCGTGGGAAAGGTATTCCAATGTTTCCAGTGTATAAACCACTTCCGTGGCTTGCTTCATGCGCTCCAACCTTTCCAGGATTTGGGCCAGATCCCAGCCTGCCTTCGCCGCATGAGCCGCCGCTATTACCTGAAACCGCTGCCCCCCGGAGAGAGTGCCGCTGTCATAAGTCGATACGTCTACCTCCGATTCCACCATGTCAGCACCAAGCGAGGCGGATTGATAGGTGCCACTGAGCCCCGCCGATAGATGGATCGAGAGCAGCTGCTCGCCGTCGTCAAATTGCCGAAACAGCTCGGCAAACTCACCAGCAGAAGGCTGCGCGGTGGTTGGGATCGTCGGATAAATCGATGCCAGCCGATCATAGAATTCGTCGGGGGTGAGATCAGCCGAATTCACTTCTTCATCGGGGAACTGAATGTAGAGAGGACTTTGCGAAACGTCCAAATCCCTCAGTTCCTGCTCGGGCATGTCAGCTGCACAATCAGTGAGTATTTTCATGAGACTCCAGAATGGCTTACCGGTTCAATTCCTCCCGCTGACACAAAGGGCGCATGCCTCGGGGGATTAAGAAAGACTAACAGGAGATGGATTTTTAGAAAAGGGCCTAATTTTGTCGAATTATAATGCGACTTCCGAAATGGTTATCCGAAGACCGTGAAACGGCCGGATCTCATCCGGCTAACTCTGGGATTTCCAATAGACGTCCTTCCACTCTCTTTGTGCTTGCTCCAGGGTCCGGTCATCCCACCTGTAGGCCAGGTGAACGGGAATCGAGCAGCCACATAGCGCGCATCGAACCGTCGGAAGAATCCCCTGCCAGCGATCCTCCGGATCAAGCGGCGTGTCCGAAGCGCGACCCTCTGCGCGGTCCGATCCGCACTCCGGGCAGCGGAATTTTTCTTGACCAGATTGCATATATTGCTCCTAAGCTCTTAAATCTTCTTAGCAGGATCAGTCAGCTCATCCAATGCATGCTTGAAATAGCTCTCCCGGTCTGACCTGGCGCTCTGGCTGGGCAAAGGCTCCTGTTGTAACGCGATCACAGTTCAATCTCCTTTTTCAATGGTTCGCAATTGAAGCGTCGAAAGGCGCTCTTAATTCCATGTTGGCCAGGTCAGCAAACCCCTTGAATTGGCTCATCACATGCTCGGTTGCCTTGGGAAAGTAATTACGCATGGAAAAACCGGCCAGCCTCATCATCCCTGAGAAAGCAGGTCCGTTGGCGGAGGTATTTGTCCCGCCATGCGTTTCACACTCGACGTCAAATCTCGCGGGCACATCCCTGACCCGAATCGTTTCAACCATTGTCAGGCGCCGGCGGCTTCCATTTGCTTTCAAGCTTCGATTTCGCACCCGGTTTTCCCGGCTCGCCCTGCAAATGCTCGAAGGACACCCTTGAATCTTGCAGCTCAGCAAGATTGTCTGAATCATTTAAGAGCCCGAGCATCTTGAGGCTTTGAAGTTTGAAACTGATTTCAGCGGTGTGTTCCATCACTCTTCCTACCCGGAGCTTTGGGATCGCCGGTGGATTCTACTCTCCATGGGAAGCCGCTGCCAACTCCTTGGCATTGGAGCTTTTCCCTTGGTTTTGCCGGCGACGAAACTTGGAGACCTCCGAACACAAGGACGGAGTGCTTGGCAGTCAAGAATTGATCTACCATTAAGGATAGGTTCAAATTGCCTTCTATATCAGCTTGACGTCAAGAACAATCCTGGTGGTGCTTCCATGGGCCGTGACATGAGAAGGTTTGTGCGGGAAACCAATCGGAGGCTTGTGATTGGCTTTGTCTTGCTGATCTTTTTCGTGGGCGTAGGCTTGATCTTCTTGATCTACGGACCGGAGGCGGCATTGAGCGGTACGCTGTGTTTTTTAGCGGGTCTTGCACCCTTCGGCCTGCTC
>JBKHKF010000344.1:0-3252 GCA_046537745.1 Anaerolineales bacterium
GATCAACATGGCGACGATGAAAAGCGGGTAGGTTCCCACCAGCCCATACATTGTGAAGCCGACCAGATAGAGTGCTGATCCAAGCGCCATCATCAACATGGGAGATTGATCGCGCGTGCGCCGGGTCACCCAGAACTGCGCCAGCACCACCAAACCGGCATTGAGGCTCATCAGCAATCCGTAGCCGCGCGCTGGCACCCCATGGACGTCGCGCAGGAACACCGACAGGGTGCTGTAAAGCTGGATGTAGACCAGGTTCATCAACATCGATATGATCAAAAATGCCAGGTAGGGACGATCGGCGATTACACGGGCGTAGCCCCGGAACGTCTGCAGCAGCGGTTGACCAGCCGCTTCCTCTTCCTCCGGTTCAGGCATGGTCTCCGGGATCATTTTATAGACAATAACTGCCGTGATCAGGCTGCTGATGGCATCGCCAACGAAGAGGAAGAGGTAGGAGCGGGTTGCGAGCAGGCCACCGATGGTCGGTCCGGCAATCCAGGCGAGATTGCCGGCCACGCGCATGATGCCAAACCCCTCCGCTCGCTGCTCCTCGGGCAGTAGATCGGCGATCATGGCAGCCCGGGCAGGACCAGCGATGTCGGATAGCAGCCCCACCACACCCACCAGGGGCAGGAAAAGGCTGAATTGGTTTGTCAGCCCCATGACCACGCTGCTGAGTGCGCTGAATACCAGCCCAAAGAGTACGATGGATCGCCGGCCAAAACGGTCGGCCAGCGCGCCGCCGATCAGGTTGCCAAAAAACCCGGAGACTGCGAAGATGCCAAAGACGTAACCGGCCTCGGTCATCCCAACATCGAATTGCTGGGTAACATAAAGCGCGAAAAACGGGAAGACCAGGGTCCCACCGACGCGGTCGACGAAAGTGGCGCCGACCAGAATCCAAAATTTGGGGCTGTACTCGCGGTAGGTGCCGCGCAATCGTTCGATCATGGTTGCCTTCGAGGTTTTGCAAACGGTCAAAGCATACCATGGCGGTTTGGAATTTTAAGCGCGGTTGGTCCTGTCCCCGAGTATCATTGGGCCATGCGAACGAAATTGGTCAATCCAAATCTTGACTGACACGGCGCGGCTTTTCGCGCATTTCTCTGAGCTCGATGAGGCCAGGCGCGCGCTGGCTGGTTTGCAGCGCGCCGGCTTCCCCCGATCGGCCTTGGTGTACCGGCTTGGCGACGGATCCCCGCAGGTCTTTCATCCAGCCCGCCGCAACCAGCGGATTTGGCGCGTGCTCGGAGGTTTGGGGCTCGGTCTGCTTGGCGGGGCGATACCCACGCTGCTGGATGGAATTGCTTGGCCGTTGCCTCTGCCGTTTATGAATGCGCTCACCGGGCTGGCTGGATTCTGGTTGGGTGTGCTGCTGGGCTGGCTGTACAGCCGTCAGGCCACACCGCGCGTGGATCTGTCATTGCTAGAACATCACGGTAAGCTCCTCGCCCCCGATGAAAATGTCCTCATTCTCGAAGCCCGGCTCCACCGGCTTCAGCGCGCGCTGCCGATCCTACGGGATAAGGCGCCGACGGAGCCTTCCGTCTTTGCCCTCCATCCGGAACGATCCTTCCAGCAGCCGGAGGCGGAAATCGGGCAGGTTGCGCTGCCCATTTCTCAGATTCAGGATCATGCCATCCAGCTGGCTCGGGAGCAGAGGGTGGGGAGCTTGGGTCCCACCGGCCTGGATTTGATCGAGCGTCTGGGGGCACTGCGTTCGGAGATCGGCACAATATGCTCAGACCTGGGCCATGCAGCCCGCCTGGACCAACGGGTGGGGCCCACGGCCGAGTGGGTTCTGGACAACGAATACATCATTGAGGGCCACGTCCGTGATGTGCAGGCGAACCTGACACGCCGGTTCTACCGGGAGCTGCCAGCGCTGGCTGCTGGCCCGGATCGAGGCCTTCCGCGCGTCTACACCATCGCCCGTGAGCTTATTTACCACACCGATTGCCGCCTTGACCGCGAGAACATCGGCGCTTTTCTGGAGGCCTATCAATCGGTGCAGGTGCTCAAAATCAGCGAGCTTTGGGCGCTGCCGTTGATGTTCCGCATCGCCCTGGTTGAATCGATCCACGCTCTGGCCGTCCAGGCGCTGGACGAAACGCGGGAGCGGGAATCGGCTGACTATTGGGCGAACCGTCTGCTTGCCATTTCACGGCGCGATCCGGCGGGTCTATTTTCCGTCCTTGCCGAGCTCTCCGAGGCCAAGCCGAACCCCTCCTTTTATTTTGGTTCCCAGCTCGCAGGCCATCTCTATGATGAGGAAGCGGCGCTGGCGCCCGTTCGGAGCTGGCTGGAGCGGGCTCGTCGGCGACAGCTCCCCGAAATGCAGCAGCGGGAGCAGAGGCGGCAGGCCGGCGAACAGGTCTCCATGGGTAATGCCATCAGCAGCCTTCGCCAGCTTTCCCTGCTCGATTGGCGGGATGTGTTCGAAAGATACAGCCATGTGGAAAAAGTCCTGCGGCGCGATCCGGCCCTCGTGTATGCAAACATGGATTTCGACACCCGGAACAGCTATCGGGAGGCGGTCGAAACGATTGCCCGTGGCTCCCACAAGGGTGAAGTCAAAGTCGCAGAGCAGGCCGTCACAATGGCACAAGAAGCCGCCCGCCGCCATGGTACGGTCGATCGGCGAGCCCATATCGGAACGTGGCTTACGGCTGAACTCAGACCGGAGCTTTCCACTTCCTTGGAATGTCGGGAACCCTGGCGCTTTCGGCTCCGAGAGTGGGTCTATCGACACCACAACGCGCTCTATTTCAGCTCCATCGTCTCCTTAACCCTGGCCATCATCGGGCTGGCATGGTGGCTGAGCATGCGCCAAATGGCGCTGCCACTGCAGCTTGCGCTGTTCGCCCTTATGGCCCCGCTTGCCTCCCAAATTGCGGTGGATTTTACGAATTACCTGGTCACCCGATTGCTGCCACCCCGACGGCTGCCCAAAATGGACTTCGAAGAGGGCGGTATCCCCGAAGCATTCCGGACTCTGGTGACTGTGCCCGTGCTCTTCAACTCTCCCCAATCAATTCGTGAGGAGGTTGAGGATCTAGAGATACGGTATCTGGCCAATCCAGAGGAGAACCTGGCATTCAGCCTTTTCGTGGACTACCCGGACTCACCGGTTCCCGAATCAGATCAGGACCGGGAACTGCTGACCATCGCGCGGCAAGAGATGGAAGCGCTTAATGCACGCCACGGTGATGGCACCTTCTATCTTTTCTGCCGCGATCGCACCTGGAC
>JBKHKF010000028.1:0-13896 GCA_046537745.1 Anaerolineales bacterium
GAAAGGCGAGAGCAGCGCCCGAGCTAACACTGCATGGAATGTCTTGCTTCTGTGTCCAAGCACCAAGCGGCAACGCAGTCACTTCGATTGAGACCGACTGGCCATTTACAATAATGTCTGGGTCGGGATCCGGGGGGATCGAAACTGCTGTACCAACATCACTATTCGCATCTGATCTGACGTTATAAGAGTTGTTCATTAACACCCAAATGGCATACTCAACTCCGGAATCGGCCGCATATAGTTCCTTCGCATTTTCGGCGGTAGCCCGGGTCGCCAGCATCCTAGAACTTACATGGGATAGAAAGGCGCCCATCAAGACGGCACCGACGGCAATGGCAATGAGCACTCCAGGAAGGGAACCGCCGGCCTGATCTCGAGTTAGCTTCTGGCAGATCGTTCTGATCAGGTTCACGGCACCCTCATCGCCAGCTCGGTTCTTGAATTGAAGGTCTGGTCACCGCTAGTAGTCGTAATCTCGACGATTATTATTTGCAATATTGGATCCTCTTCCTGGTCCGTATCATCGAGCTTGAATTCCACATCAGCTTGGTTGGCGACATAGCGAGCAACCACGTTGCTTGTTTGGACGGCACCGCTCTCATCCAGCTGCTCTCGTATCACGATCCCCTCTGTTGAGTCGTAGCGATAGCGAAACTGGGGATTGCCGCCGGGCCATTTGAAGGTGGCATATACTGCGCCATTTCCATCCTCAAATGTCTGAGCCTCGGCGATATCACGGCCGAGCCATAAGATGGCGGTCTGATGATCAGAAGCCGCTAGCATCTGATTGTTGCCCCAGCGTGTGACGGTGAAGAACTGCCACACCGCGGTGCCAATGAAGGCGGCGATCCCGAGCGCGATGGCAATGCCCACCAGAAGTTCAACCAGCGAAACGCCGCGCTCATCCCGAAATACCCGCTGAATGATTCCCGATAACTTGCTGCCAGGGACGCCGTTCGTGCACTTCATCATCGGTCCACCTTGTATTCAGAAAGCGTGATCAAATCATCGCCGTCCCGGCTCACCGTCACTGTGACCCGTTGCATTCCCTCGCTGTTGGGCGCGTCCACGAATGTCCCGCTGGCCTCGGCCTCTTCCCAATACCAATAATCAATTTCGACGCTCACGGAATAGGGGGCAGAAGCGCTGACGGTGGGATAGGGGTTGATGTCCGAGCCGGGTACGGTGTAAGTGGCGGCTTTGATGATCTCCAACTGGCTGCGAGCCAGGGTATCCGCAGTAGTCTTGTCGCCCGTGGTGGTCACCCCGATGGACCCGGTGGTGATCATGGCGACCAGCAGCACCAATCCCAAGGAGACAAGCCCGAGCGCCACCAGCTCCTCGACCAGGGAGAAGCCGGCCTCCAAGCGGAGGCGCGCCCAGAGCCACCGGGCGGCATCCGGAGCCTTATATCTCGGGGTGGGGTACTGCACCTGGTCTCTCATCGGATGTTTTGCAGCAGCGAATACATGGGAAGGATCACGGAAATGGCGACAAAGCCGACCACCACTCCGACGACAATAATCAACGCCGGTTCCAGCATGCCCGTGAGGCGGTCCATCGTGCGGTCCACTTCCTCTTCATAGAAGTTGGCGAGCGTTATTAAGTGGGAATCCAGAGTGCCGGTCTCTTCACCCACTCTGACCATTTGAGAGAACAGACGGGGAAAGATGCGTTTCCGGGCGATCGGTCGAGAAAGGCCACGGCCTTGCAGTGCTTCCTGACGCAAATCCTCGACTGCATCGTGCAAGACCATGTTTCCCACCACCTGCTCGGAAAGCTGAATCGCCTCAGGCAGCGAAACGCCGGCCCGCAGCAAGGTGCCAAGCGACCGGCTCAAACGCGATATTGCGCCCTGAACCACCACTCCCCGGATCACGGGAGCCCGCAGTTGAAGCTGGTGAAATTGCCGCTTGCCGGAGGGCCTTGAAAGATACCAGGTGATAAGCACTGCCAGCAGGGCTGCGCCGATAAATAGCAGCAAGCGGTACTCAACAAGAAAATCCGCCACGCTCATCATGGCCTTGGTGATGGCGGGTAAATCGGCGTCGAATTCATCGTAGAGGCTGAGGAGCGGCGGCAGCGTGAAGTTGAAGACAATCAGGATCACCACGACTGACATGGCCAACAGGAAGAGTGGGTAAGCCAGCGCGCTTCGCATCTTGCGGATGACGGTCTCCTCCTTTTCAAGGTAGGTCGCCATCTCCCGAAGTACAAAGCCCAGATTACCGGTGCGTTCACCGACCTCCATCATGCGCCGGTAGATGGGTGGAAAGACAGTTTCATGCTTCTCCAACGCTTCAGACAGCGGATGGCCCATCCGCAGGTCCTCGGCCACCTGACGGACAACTCGCTGAAGAGGGCGGCTGGAGACCTCCTGGGCGAGCAGATCCAACGCTGTCACCAAGCCGACGCCTGACTCAACCAGGTTGGCCAGCTGCTGAGAAAAGATGATGATGTCGCGCCGCTTTGGGCCCAAGAAAGTGGGGAATAGCCTCGCCCAATCAAATGGCCGGGCGGCTTCCTTGATATCGACAATGGTCAGGCCGCGATCCCACAAGGCGCGCTCGGCGGCGGCCTCGGAGTCAACTTCCAAGACTCCTGTCAATCGATTGCCGTCGCCGTCGAAGGCTAAATATCGGTAAGGCATTCCAGTTAACCTGCTTTGCTCGTGGACCTATTGGCTGCAATCATGACAACATTGAAACCTTCCGGATCACCTCTTCAGGCGTGGTGATCCCGGCCTTAATCTTGCTGATGCCGTCCTGCTGCATGGTGACCATGCCGGCCTCAATTGCGGCGGCTTTAACTTCATTGGTGCTGCCGCCTTCCATGATGGCGGACCGAATATCATCGTCCACCGCCATCACTTCAAAGACGCCTGTCCTGCCCAGGTAGCCCGAATGGGCACAGTAGGTGCAGCCCTCGCCCCGATATATCACGTCTAGAGAGTCACCGAGCACGGCTTGATACATCCTTTGATCGCCCTCACTGACTCGCTTCTGCTCCCGACAGTGGGGGCAGATCTTTCGAACCAGGCGTTGAGCTACCACACCGATGGAAGCCGAAACCAATAGATAGCGTTCAACTCCCAGGTGGTCCAGACGATAAAAGGCGCCGGAGGCTTCATTGGCATGGATGGAGGACAGCACCAAATGCCCCGTCAAGGAGGCCTGGGTGGCGGCCTGCGCCGTCTCTCGATCGCGAATCTCACCGACCAACACGATATCCGGATCCATCCTCATGATCCCCCGAAGGCCGGAGGCAAAGGTGATCTCGGCCGCCCGGTTGACTTGAATCTGCTGGATCCTGCCAAAGTTGTATTCGACGGGATCCTCGATGGTAAGGATGTTTTGATTCTCGGAGTCCAGTTCCTTCAGCGCAGCGTACAGCGTGGTGGTCTTGCCGGATCCGGTCGGGCCGCTCACAAGGACCATGCCGAAGGGCGAATGAATGATGCGGCGAAGTCTGGCTGCATCCGTTTTACTCAATCCAAGCTCGGGTAAATCGAAGACAGCCTCCGACCGACCGAGCACGCGCAGGGTGACCATTTCACCGTCGGTGGTGTCGCTGGTTGCCACCCGGAAGAAGGTCTTGTCGCCGCCGATGCGCTTGGAGAATTGGCCGTCCTGTGGGCGCCGCCGCTCAGCTATATTCATGTTCGCCAGGATCTTTATGCGGGAGATGAGAGGGGAATGGCTGCCGCGGGGCAGTGAGAGCGCGTCCCGCAGGATACCGTCCACCCGATAGCGGACGCGAATGCGATTGTGATCGGGCACGATATGGATGTCCGAGGCCCGCTCCTTAACTGCCTGGTCCAGGATCATATCGACGGCGCGAACGACGGGATCCTGGGCTTCCGCCTGCGCCAGATCGGCTTCTTCACCGGTCAGGATGCCGGTGTCACCACCGGGGGCGAAGGTCGCCACCTCCTGCTCAATGGCCTTGTTAGCCTTGTAGCTCAAATCAATAGCGGCTTTGATGTCCTGGGAGACGCCGACCATCGGGGTGATGGACTGCCCGGAAATGGCCTCCAACTCCTCGATGACTTGAATGTCCGTCGGGTCCTCCATCACAACCGCAAGCGTCCCATCGACCTGGTCCAAAGGAACCAGCGAGTAGCGCCGGGCGGTGGATTCCGGGATTCGCTGGAGCGCCTCGGCTTGGATTCGGTGGCGCTTCAAATCAATGAAGGGGATGTTGAGATGGACGCTCAGCGCCATCGCCAGGCTTTCTGGTTCCAGCCAGCCCTCTTCTATTAAGATGTTGCCCAATCGGCGTGGATCGCCTTCGGCCTGCATGTCCAGTGCCTGTTGGAGCTGGGAAGGTGTGATGAGATCGGCATTGATTAGCACCTGGCCGATGGATAGCTTCGGTCGGCCTGCGGATTGCTGTGTGGGCTCTTGTTCTCGGGTCGCTTCAGTCATATCAGCTTCCAGTTTATTTGCGGATGAGTTCATTCGTTTTTTCCAGCACTTCGGCCAGTCGGAGTGGCTTGCTCAAATAGTCGTTAGCTCCGAGTTTCAATCCGGTCTCTCGATCCTCGGGTCGGCTCTTGGCGGAAATCATCACAATGGGAAGATCGGCGGTGGCTGGTTCTGAGCGCAGCCGATTGCACACCTCGAAACCGTCAATGCCGGGCAGCATCACATCCAGCAGCACGAGTCCGATATCCTGCGCCCGTGCTTTGGCCAGCCCTGAGAGACCGTCGTGGGCCACCTCGGTCTCATACCCGCCCTTAATCAATGCTTGCTCAAGCATAAAGGCGCCATCAGGGTCGTCATCAACGATCAACACCTTCGTGCCGGTAGTGCTGGCAGCCTTTGGGGCTTCCGCGGCGGAGGGCAGGGCCAGGAACAGCGCGCTGCCGCTCTCACCATGGCCTTCGATCCAAAGGCGGCCTTTATGCGCATCGACGATGGGCTTGACCATCAGCGTTCCAACATCAACGGGCTTCTGCGGAGGCTGGTTTGTGTTTCTGCGGTGGCTTGCGTGGACCAGATTTGGGAAGAGTTCACCGCTGATCCCATCACCTTGCTCTTCGAATTTTAGAATGACTTCGCCACCCCGCTGAAAGACGCTGATGAGAACGCTGCTCCCCTTCTTGGAGACTCCTAAGATCCCGCTTAGCAAATTTGAAATCATCGCTTGTAGCAAGCCGGGATCGCCAAGCACCAAGGGCGGGTCCTCCAATTTAGCTCTCAAGTCAACCTTTTTGGCTTTGGATTTCTGGGCCAGGTCATTAACAGCCTGGTTGACAACATCGTCGATCAACATCCGATCTTCTCGCGGGTTGAATTCTCCGGCATCAAAGCGAGCTGCCATCCATAATTCGGCCAGGCGATTGGCAGCATACTGCGCTTCTTGGAAAGCTTCTTTCAAGTGCTCCGCCTGCTCGCCGGCAGGGATGGATTTACCGGGCGTGAGCGCGCGCAAGGTGTCGGCAGCCGCCGACAGAGAATGCAACAGCTCCCTGTGCTCCGTGCTCTGTAGTGGTGCCGTCTCTTTCATCGAATTTCCTTAGCTTCGGACGGACGAGCTAGACATGTCCGGCGAGCATTGTCGGTCAATTTCGTACCTTCGTTAATCCGATGCACCTTTCTTGCCATTGGAAGGCCCTATGCGCGTGGCTTCAAGGTACTCATCGAGCATCGTCCGATCGTATCGTCGATGGCCGCCTGGCGTGCGATACGGAACGATCAAACCCTTTTTCTCGATCTTGTGAAGGGTGCTGAGACTTATGCCAAGGTATGCGACAGCTTCCTTTGCGGTGAGTAGTCCTTTGTCGTCGGCCATTTTGTTCGTTATATCTCCCCTCATCGGCGATGCTCGGGTTTAGATCTTTCTTGATGAGTTCAGGCATCTTTAGTCGAATTTACACGGTTTTGTGCCATTTATGGCGATTTATCCTAAATATACGGCATGAAAGACCGCTTTTGGGGGCTAAAATGGACCTGTAAGTGAGCTGTAAGCAGTGCAAAACAGCTGGTATCAGAGGAAATCGGGCGATTTTGATGGAATGGAGGCTCTGCAATGAAACGGCTGGGGATCCTAACTGGCGGCGGCGATGCACCCGGGCTGAACGCGGTAATACGGGCCGTTGTGAAAACTGCCACCTTGAATGATGATTACGAGGTGCTTGGGATAAAGGATGGCTTCGATGGACTGCTGGAAGCCGAGGGTGTGGAACAGCTGGATGCCGCCTCCGTGCGGGGGATTCTGCCTCAAGGGGGGACCATTCTGGGCACGGCGAACCGCGGGAACCCCTTCGCCCGTGAGGTGGAGGTGGACGGAGAAATCGTGGTCAAGGATGTTTCGGATCAAGTGCTCAAGCGAGTGGAGGAACTTGAGCTCGACTGCCTGATTGTGGTGGGTGGTGACGGAACACTGAATATCAGCCTGGAGCTCCACGACAAAGGATGCCCGGTGGTGGGTGTGCCAAAAACTATTGACAACGACATCGGCGGCACCGATGTAACCTTTGGATTTGACACTGCCGTCTCAACTGCGACGGAGGCCATTGACAGGCTGCACACAACCGCAGAGTCCCACCACAGAGTCATGGTGCTTGAATTGATGGGGAGGGATGCGGGCTTCATCGCGCTGCATGCCGGAGTCTCGGGTGGCGCAGATGTGATTCTGATCCCCGAGATCCCTTTCAGGTTTGATGCGATCTGCTCCAAGATCCTGGCGCGCAGGAGCGCGGGACGTCATTTCAGCATCATCGCGGCCGCGGAGGGCGCCAAGCCGGTGGGCGGCGAGCAGGTTTACCGGGAGGAGAAAAGTGAAGATTTCGCCGGAAGACTGGGTGGGATCGGCAGGCGTGTGGCGGAACATGTCTCTGAAGCCTGCGAGGTGGAATCAAGGGTCACGGTGCTGGGCCACCTGCAGCGAGGTGGATCGCCCAGCACTTTCGATCGCTGGCTCTCGACTCGCTACGGAGGGGCAGCGGTGCGCGCAGCAAAGGCTGAGAAGTATGGCTACATGGTGGCATTGCGCGGGACCGAGGTGGTCGAGATACCGCTGGAGGAAGCGTTGGCTGTGCCGAAGCGGGTGGACGTGGATGGTGATGCGATCCTGACCGCCCGTGCGATGGGTTTATCCTTTGGCGATTGATTTCTCCAGAATTATGCTGGGTTTTAAAGGCGAAAGGCCGCCCATGTGGGCGGCCTTTCGTGCGCTGTGGCTCCCTAACTCACTGGGAGGAGGGATGCCACAGCGCGTAAGTCACTACTTGTACTCATATGGGCATCACCTCCTCCGTTTTAAGGATAGCGATTTTGGGTGCCGGCTGGTGCTGCTCGCCAGCACGAGCATCAGTATTACACATGACGGGCGGTCTGTCAATTCGATGGGGAGCAATGAGCGCCAAATGCAGAGCGCAGAGCGTTGGGCGCTTCAGTTGTAACATCCACCTTAAGGCTGGGGCGACAGTTCATTCGTGCTCTACGCAATCTACGATCTAAGCTTCTATGTGGTCCGGCCATGTCCGGCTTGAGCATCTCTCCCATGGGGGCCGGTCCACCCCCTCATCGAGATTGCTGGGACCCGGGCCCTGCGATGGATCCCCATCAATTTTCAGGCCTCCGGAGCTTGGGAGGGGGCACAAATGATCCTCGCCAATAAATGGGCGCTTTGGGCCCTGTGCTCCGATTGATCTTATTGAAAACCTCACCCGCTTGGAAAGGAAACGGCTTCGGGGAATTGAGGAACTAAAGGATCAGCATGGCATCGCCGAAGGAATAGAAGCGATAGCCCTTCTCCTTGGCCAGCTCATAGATCCGGAGTATGCGTTCCCGGTTGTCAAATGCGCTGACCAGCATGAGCAGGGTGGAGCGTGGCAGATGAAAGTTGGTGATCAGGGAGTCTACGGCTTTGATTTCAAATCCAGGTAGAATGTAGAGATCGGTAGCCCCTTCAAACGGCGAAAATACTCCGGCTTCCTTGGAGCGGATTGATGTTTCCAGGGTGCGCACCGATGTTGTGCCGACGGCAAAAACGCGTCCGCCTTCCGAACGCACCTGATTCAGCCTGGCCGCAGCCTTTGGGGTGACGCGGCACCATTCCCGGTGGATGGAATGGCGACGGGGCTCCTCCTCCCGGACCGGGGCGAAGGTGTCCATGCCGACGTGCAGCGTCACCCGGACGATCTCGACGCCGAGCTGCTCAATATCCTCCAACAACGCCGGTGTGAAGTGCAGCCCGGCGGTGGGCGCCGCGGCCGACCCGATCTCCCTGGCGAATGTGGTCTGATACTCATCCGGCGATTGCAGCGGCGCGTGGATGTAGGGGGGCAGCGGCATCGACCCTATTTCCTCCAGCTGCCGGCTGATGGGCTCATCGAAGACCAGGATGCGGCGGGGACCCTCAAGAACCCGCTCCACAATCGCCGTCGGACCATCTTTGACCTGGAGGCGCCGGCCCTCCGATAGGCCTTTGCCCCCGACCAACGCCAACCAGCGCTTTGGCCCTTGACGCTGGAGCAGCAGGATTTCGGCTTTTCCTTTCGTGTCGAGCTTGTGTGCAGCCAGACGAGCCGGGAGCACGCGGGTTTGATTCAACACAAGTGCATCGCCGGATTTCAGGTAATCTGGCAGTTCAGAGAAGCGCCGATGCTCCACCTCTCCGGTCCTGCGGTCGAGCACGAGCAGCCTGGAGGCATCCCGGGGTCGGATTGGCCGCTGTGCGATGTATTCCTCAGGGAGATCGTAGTCGAAGTCTGACGTCCTCATCAGCCTACTTGAGCCAGCGGGCGATCAAGTTCAAAAGCAGGGTGAGCACCAGGCTTAGAAGGAGACTGGTAGCCAGCGGGATGAAACAGGTAAACCCGTTGGATTCGAACCGGAAATCGCCGGGCAATCGGCCCAGGGGTAAGCCCGACCGGCCGAGCAGCCAGAGCAGCCCACCGAGGGCAGCAATGGCCAGGCCGGCGATGACAATCCAACGGGCGAAATTAGTTAGATCGGGCATGGCGTATTAGAAGTCGGGCAGGCTGGTTTGCTGTCCGTCAGCCTTGGGTGGGGCCTCCATGCCAAAGTGCTTATAGGCACGAGGTGTCGCGATGCGGCCCTGCGGGGTCCGATCGATAAAACCGAGCTGGAGCAGATAGGGTTCTACAACATCCATGATGGTGTCGGGCTCCTCGCTGATGGAGGCGGCGATGGTCTGAAGCCCGACGGGTCCGCCGCTGAACTTGGTGATGATCGTCTCGAGCACGCGACGATCGGCGTCGTCCAAGCCGAGGTCATCGATCTCCAGCAGTTCGAGCGCGGCGTTCGATACCTCCCGGGTGATGACGCCGTTGGCGCGAACCTGAGCGTAGTCCCGCACCCGGCGGAGCAAGCGCAGCGCCACCCTGGGTGTGCCGCGCGCCCGGCAGGCGATCTCGGTGACGCCGCCTTCTTCTACTTCCACATCGAGGATGCGGCCGGCCCGCAGCACAATTTGCTCCATCGCCGTCTGTTCGTAGAAGTCCAGTCGATGGACTGCGCCGAAGCGGGTTCGGAGTGGGGCGGTCAGCAGGGCCAGTCGGGTGGTGGCGCCGACAATAGTGAAGCGCGGCAGTTGGAGTCGAAGCGAGCGGGCGCTTGGACCCTTGCCAAGCGTGATGTCGAGCGCGTATTCCTCCATCGCCGGATACAAAATCTCTTCGACGGCACGGCCGAGTCTGTGAATTTCGTCAATGAATAGGATGTCGCCGCCCTGGAGGTTGGTAAGGATGGCGGCCAGGTCGCCGGCTCGTTCGATGGCCGGGCCGGAGGTGGGTTTGAGGTTGACCCCCATCTCGTTGGAGAGGATATGGGCCAGGGTTGTCTTCCCCAGACCGGGCGGTCCATAGAAAAGCACATGATCGAGGGCTTCGCCGCGGCCGCGAGCGGCTTCAATAAGGATGGCGAGATTCTCTTTGACCCGGCCCTGGCCGATCATTTCATCGAGGGACTGCGGCCGTAATGATGGCTCGGCGAAATCCTCGGCGCGCCTTTCGGGGTCCAGAATCCGGTCGTCCTGCTGTTCAGACATCGGCACGATTATACCGAATGGGGTAATCGAGGGAAACAGGTGTTCGGGAGGTCTTTCCGTCATCAATCCTTAAAGCCGTGCTGTTCCATGCTGCCAGTATCCTGTATGCTGGGTGAAGAGAATGATGGAGGGGGGGAATGCATGAGTAAGGGGGCGGAGGAGCATAAGGCTCCAGGGATGGGATTATGGTCAGTCTGGAGCTTATTTTGTGACGATTTGCTGTAAAGATGGGCAGAGGCTTTTTGGGGCCATGGAGGATGGCAAGGTCATTCTTAGTGCTATTGGCCAAATTGTGGATCGAGAGTGGCGGAAGACAGAACTGATTCGCCGAGAGGTCAGATTGGATGAATATGTGATCATGCCTAACCATTTCCATGCAATTCTGTTCATGCATAAGTATGTCAAGCCTGGTTCGGAAGGACCTGACGTAGGGGCGCATGGCCATGCGCCCCTACATCGCCAACGCCAATCTCTTGGATCTCTCATAGCAAGATTCAAAGGTGCAGTTACCCGGCGGGCCCGAGAGGTAGCTGGGAACCCATCCATACACATATGGCAGCGGAATTACTTTGAACACATCATTCGCGGAGTTGCGGAGCTTGACCGGCTCCGCCGCTATATCCGCAACAATCCGCTGAAGTGGAAGATCGATCGATATTATCCGAAATAGAAGTGCCCGGCACCTTCGAGGTGCCGGGCACTTGAAGATAGGATTGAGCCGATTCTATGCTGGGGTCGGATCGACGTCCGGGTGTTCCTCAGCCCAGTTCTCCAAATGAAAATCCGGGGAACGCTCGAAGGCGCCCTTGCAGCCGTTGCAGCAGAAGTAATAGGTTTTCCCTTCGTACTCCGCGCTGGCGGAATTCGCCGGATCTACTTCCATCCCACAAACCACATCGAATGCCTTTGCCATAATCCTTTTCTCCTTTGATCTTCAGTTTCAAACGATTTGCTTTTGCTTCAATCTGAGCGAATTAGCCACCACGCTGACGGAACTAAATGCCATGGCGAAGGCGGCCAGGATCGGGTGCAGCTGCCGCAGGAAGTCGGGAGCCCAGGCGAAGGGATAGAGCACCCCGGCGGCGATCGGGATCAGGATGGTGTTATAGCCGAAGGCCCAGAAAAGGTTCTGCTTGATGGTGCGGATGGTCGCCCGGCTCAGTTCCAGCGCCTGTGTGACGCCGTGCAGGTCCCCCCGCATGAGTGTGACGTCGGCGGTTTCCATGGCGACGTCCGTTCCGGTGCCGATGGCGATGCCAACGTCCGCCTGGGCCAGCGCTGGCGCGTCATTGATCCCGTCCCCGACCATGCCGACGAGGTAGCCCTGCTCTTGCAGGGTCGCAACATACTTGGCCTTCTCCTCAGGCTTGACTTCGGCGAAGACAGTGTCGATGCCGGTTTGAGCGGCGATGGCCTGGGCGGTCTGCTGATTATCGCCCGTGATCATGGCCACATGCATTCCCAGGCCATGCAGCTCTTCAACAGCTTCCTTGCTGCCGGCTTTGATTGTGTCGGCCAGCGCGATCAGCCCTTGAGCCTGGCCGTCCACCGACAACCACATGGCTGTCTTGGCCTGGCCCTGAAGCTGCTCCGAGCTCGTTTCAAGCCCGTTCAGATGGACGCCGCGCTCCCGCATCAAGCTCAAATTTCCAAGCAGCAGCGATCGCCCTTCAATTTCGGCTTCCACCCCGCGCCCGGTCAAGCTGCTGAAATTCTTGGGATCGGCCAGGCTGAGCCCTCGATCCTCAGCGGCGCGCACAACCGCTTCGCCTAGCGGATGCTCCGAACCGCGTTCGGCGCTGGCTGCCAGCCGGAGCACTTCCGCCTCCTGCAACCCATCTGAAGCCACAACATCCGTCACCTGCGGCTTGCCCAGGGTGATCGTGCCGGTCTTGTCAAGGACGATCGCCGTCAGCTGGTGCGCCCGCTCCAGGGCGGCGCTGTTGCGGAAGAGGATGCCGCGTTCGGCACCCTTGCCGGTGCCGACCATGACCGCGGTCGGAGTTGCCAATCCCATGGCGCAAGGGCAGGCGATCACCAACACGGCCACCATCCGCACCAGCGCGGTGACGAAATCAGCGGTGGGGACCAGCCAGAACCAAATGGCGAAGGTCACCAGCGCAATCGCGATGACGGCCGGCACGAATACCGCGGCAACCTGGTCCGCCAGACGCTGAATGGGCGCCTTGCTGGCCTGGGCCTGCTCCACCAAGCGAATGATTTGGGCCAATGCCGTCTGCCGGCCCACGGCGGTGGCTTCGATGGTCAGCAGCCCCTGGCTGTTGATGGTCGCGCCGACGACCTTGTCGCCGGGTGATTTTTCCACCGGGAGGCTTTCGCCAGTGACCATACTTTCATCGACCGCGCTGTGGCCCTCAAGGACCTGCCCGTCCACCGGGATCTTCTCGCCCGGCCGTACGATCACATGGTCTCCAACCTGGACGTGCTCGATGGGGATATCCACCGCTTCACCGTTTCGGAGGACGCGGGCTGTCTTGGCCCGAAGCCCCATCAGTTTCTTGATGGCTTCGCTGGTTTGGCCTTTGGCACGCGCTTCCAGGAGCTTGCCAAGCACAATCAGGGTAATGATGGCAGCGGCTGTTTCAAAGTAGACGTGACCCGGCGCGAAGCCCAGCGTGACCGCGATGGAGTATAGGTAAGCGACGCTGCTGCCCAAGGCCACCAGCACATCCATGTTGGCGCTTCCGTTTCGAAGGGACTTGAATCCTCCCTCGTAATACTGCCAGCCGACATAGAATTGGACCGGCGTGGCCAGTCCCCACATCAGGAAATTGACCCAGGGCTGATGCGCCCATGGCCCGAGCAAGGCGAAATCCCTGGCCATCGATAAGAGAAAGAGGGGCAGGGTGAAGATGGCGCCGACTAACAGGAAGCGCTGTTGGCGCTGAATTTCCTGCTGGCGGGCCACCCGTTCGGCGTCTTCCATTTCCGCGCCCTCGTCGCCTTCAACGACACCGTAGCCGATTCGCTCAACCTGCCGGATCAAGTCCCCGCGATCCACCAGCCCCGGCACATACTGCACGCTGGCGCGTTCGGTGGCCAGGTTGACCGAGGCATTCAGGACACCGGGCAGTTTGCTCAAGCCTTTTTCCACGGTGCTGACGCAGTTGGCGCAGGTCATTCCGGTGATGCTCAACTCGGTCTGGCCCGTGGCAACGCCGTAGCCGGTGCGCTCGACCTGGTTGATCAGATCCTGCTCACTGGCCTGGTCGCCGTCATAGGTGACCGAAGCGCGCTCGGTCGCCAAATTCACCTGAACTTCACTCACGCCCGCCACTTTGGTCAGCCCTTTTTCGACGGTGCTGACGCAGTTGGCGCAGGTCATCCCTGTTATGGGCAGTTCTGCTTTACGTTGGCTCATTCGTCGTTTCCTCCGGCGCAAGGCCGCAATATTTCATTATTGGATCTGGAAAAGCGGGACATTAAAGTTTGCTCCGCTTGGCAAAAACCTGGTGGATCTCATCAAGCACCCGTTCGCGTTCGGCTGGGTCCTCGCTGCGGATGGCTTCGGTTACGCAGCTATGCATGTGATCGTCGAGCACCATCAAGTTCACCTTGGACAAGGCGGCTTGTACCGCCTGCACCTGGTTGATCACGTCAATGCAGTACTGATCATCCTCAATCATCGACAGAATTCCATTTAGATGGCCGTTGATTGATCGCAGTCGATTGACGACGTCCTGTTTCATTTCCGCTCGCATAGTAGCCTCATCCAGCTCAAAATGGCCTCGATAACCCCTCCCCCTAGGGGGAGGGGTATTTCCATCATAAGCCGCTGGGTGTGGGGAGTCAAGGGGTTCTCCGAGTTACCTCTGGCCGTCTCCGCCGGCAGAGGTGCGGCACAGCCCGGAA
>JBKHKF010000029.1:0-13881 GCA_046537745.1 Anaerolineales bacterium
CTGGGTTATGCAGCTCGGGCCAACTCCCCGGACACAGGCTACGACATGATCGTCCCGCCCCACGCGGTGGAAGCTGGCGTCGGCCAACTCGGCCGCTTCGGCTACTGCCTGACCCCCGAGGTGGGCGGCAACTTCCGTGCAGCCCTGGTTGCCACCAACATGCCGCTGGAAATCGATGATCCTATCGATTTCGGAGTGACTGAATTCTGCAACAAGTGCAAGCTTTGCGCCGAGGGCTGCCCCTCCGGTGCCATCTCCTTCGCAGATAGCCCTGAAGGCCTGGTCATCCGGGGCTTTGAGCACTGGTACATCAACAACGGCGCCTGCTATAACTACTGGCGGGAGACCATGGGGCCGACTGGCTGCCGTCTGTGCGTCATGACCTGCCCCTACAGCCGCAAGGACAACTGGATGCACTCGATGGCCAGGAAAGTCGACGCCAACGATCCGACCGGCACCGTCAACAGCGGTCTGCTCTTCATGCAGAAGAATTACTTCCCGTATCCGGACGCCGATGAGTACCGCCGGCCCCCGGATGGACACTTCGAGAGCTTCCGACCTGCGCCGAAGTATCTGCAGGCTGAACGGTACCTGGATATCGACATCACCGCACCTCCGGAGGCGTAAACATGTTTTTCAACGGACAGTTTTTCTGGTTTTTGATGGGGATCATCGCCGTCCTGGTAATGGCGGGCTTGAATGCCTTCGCCAAAGATCAGGGTTGGAAGATGAATTGGTGGAAGTGGCTTCTCACTGCAATTTGGTACGGGCTGTTCATCGTGACGTTCTATGCCCTGGGTACCCTGCTCGGCGAGAATGAAGTGCAGGCAGCCTGGGGGATCTTCGCCACCGGCATCGTCGTCACCCTGATCCTGGGTGTCGGCCTGTGGCGCTTGCTGGCCCGCGATCAAAGCACGGCCACGGCCTGACTTTTATCGACCCATAAGCTAACTCACAGGAGGAAGGGGTTGGCCCCTTCCTCCTGTCGCGCTGGCAGACCGCTCAGCCGACGCTGATGGATCTTTGACATCAGTTAGAATCAACTCGACAAATTGGAATTCGAAATTCTACGACACCCAGTAAACAAATAGAAAGTAGGCCCACTTGACTGCACCCAATCGACGGCAACGTCGTGCCCAACTACAGCAGGCTCGTCAGCAACTGGAGAGCGCGCAAGAGCAGGGTGACCCTGCCAAGATCCTGAGAGCCCAACTCGATCTTGGAATTGCTTATTTCCACAACGGCAAGTATCCGGAAGGGCTGGAAGCCTTCAGCCAGGCCCGCGAGCTCAGCGAAGAAACCGGCGAACCAAGAGAAATGGCGCAGGTGATGGGAACCCAGATCCTGGCCTTTCAATCGATTGACCGTCTGCCCGACGCCTTTAACTTGGCCAACGAGATGATCGCCCTGGCTGAGGACCATCAAGACCCGGCTATAAAGGCCGATGGCTTGCGTTTTAAAGGCGAAGCTCTGCTGGAATCCGGAAAACCGACCGAAGCTTTTGAGGAACTGCGTCAGGCACTGGCAGCCGCCGAGCAGGCGGATGACCTGCGCCGCCAGATGGCAGCCAACGCCAGCCTTGGCCATTTAAGCCTGGTGATAGCCGCGCCTGATCAGGCTGAGAAATACTTCGATAACGCCCTCCAGTTGGCGCGTCAAACCAACGACCAGGAAGCAGAAGGCGGCTACCTGGGCAATAAAGGCACCGTGCTCGCCTGGCGCGGCGAATACCAAGCGGCCGCTGACGCATTCCAGCGCGTGCTGGAATTGGCCGACGAGACCGACAACCGCCAGGCGGCGATTAACGCCAGTCACCACTTGGCCAAGGCTCACTCTCGGCTCCACCAGAATGAGCAAGCGCTTGAAGTCGCCCAATCAGGTCTGGAACGCCTGGGCGACCAAGACTCGGAAACCGCCTTCTCCTTCCTGGAAACCATCATCTTGTCCCATTATCGGCTCAATCAGATCGAGCCTGCTCATCAAGCAACCCAGCAGGCAATTGAACTGGCTAAGAGCAGCCGCGATCGCAACAAAGAGGTGGATATGCTCGTCAGCCTCGGGGAATCATTTCTCGGCGCCGAGCGGCCCGAGCAGGCGTTGGAAGCCTATCAACAAGCCCTGCAGGGAGCCGAAGAAATGGAGAGAGATATCGACCGGGCTCACCTGACCGGTCGCATTGGCGTGGCCAAGGCAGAATCGGGCCAATTGCAGGAGGCCATTGATTACCACCTGCGGGCGATTGAGTTAGCCCGGGAGAACGAGCTGGCTGAATTGGAAGGCGATCAACGCTGTTTGCTGGCGCTGACGTATCTTGAGTTACAGAACAGGGAGGCTGCCCGCCAGCAGTGTGTGCTGGCAGTGGAGAAGTACCAACAAGCTGAACTGCCCGAAGGAGTTGAGCGCGCTGAGCAGCTGCTTGAACAAATCGATCGGACGGAGGCTTGAGCCCTCACCATCTCTGACCTTCCCGACCAATCCGCTCGAGATCTGGACGGCCCTCTCTTCGCCCTGTTCCCGACGGATTTTCGCCCCCAGGGCCGCCGCGTGCGCCCTCAGGCGACCCTCGCTTAAAGCGCGGGCGACGGCTTCTGTCAACCGCTCCACACTCAGCTGATCCCTGGGGATAGCCAGTAGCCCAGCCTTATGGCGGTCCACCCAATCTGCCCAGAAAACTGACCGGCAAAATGCGGCACCAGAGTGCCTGGAACGCCAGCCCAACTCCAGGAACAAAATCACGGAAGAGTTCATGGCTGGCCAGCGTGACCTGATGGCCTGCCTCCTTAAAGCCGACCCCCAGCGGCGCATCAGGCCGCACATCGCCTCGAGAACCCGAGCTCATGATCACAATATGCATCCGAGGGCGATCCTCCACTCCTCCGGCCAATTCGCCCATCGATCACTGACTTTATGCTGACCCTCCGATTGTGAGAACCTGACGAACTGGACCTCACATCCTGCTGAAGCTGAAAACTGGACGGGGCTCCATCGCCTGTGTTATACTCGTTTTTCGCGCCGCCCTTCATGGGCGGCGGATCAACGCAGACAATTCGGTTCGTAAGGTTAATCAGTATGACAGACCAAACACAAGAAGCGCCAACCGAAGAGGTTGAAGAGCAAGAGACCCCTGTGGAAGAGGTGCAGGCACAAGAAGCGCCAGCCCAGGAAGTTGAAGAGGAAGAAGCGGCAGCTGCCGAATCTGAAGCGCAGCCAGTTGGTCCGGTTCGCACCCTTGAGGTGCCGGCCAACCCGAACATTCCGGAGCTCCGACCCGGCGATACCGTCAATGTGCACGCCATCGTGCGCGAAGGCGATCGTGAGCGCATTCAGGAGTTTCGAGGTACCGTCATCCGTATGCGCAAGGGCGGCAACAACGCCAACTTCACGGTCCGCCGCACCGCCTCCCATGGAATCGGTGTGGAGCGCACCTTCCTCCTTCGATCTCCCCTGCTTGAGAAGGTGGAAATCATCCGACGGGCCAAAGTCCGTCAGGCACAGCTCTACTACCTTCGGGAACGCGCTGGCAAGCGCGCCCGTCTCAAGGAACGGCGCGAAAACTAAGTTCATGACACAAGAAGTGCAGCCTTTGAGGCTGCACTTTTTTCTTTTCCCACGAGGGCTGCAGGCAGGTCACCCAGGATGTCCAACCAACCGATAGGAATCTTCGATTCGGGCATTGGCGGCCTCTCCATCCTCACCCAAATCCGGGAACTTCTCCCCAATGAATCCTTGATCTATTTCGCCGATCAGGCCCATGTCCCTTACGGACCCCGACCGCTCGCTGAGGTCCGGCATTTTTCCATGGAGATCACCAGCTACCTTCTTCAACGAGGCGCCAAATGCATTGTGGTCGCCTGCAACACCGCGTCGGCGGCCGCCCTGGACCACCTGCGCGCTTCTTTCCAGCACGTGCCCTTCGTCGGTATGGAGCCGGCCGTCAAGCCCGCCGCCGAGGTTACCGACAGCGGCCATATCGGCGTGTTGGCCACGCCGGCCACCTTTGAAGGCGAGCTCTTCGCCTCGGTGGTGGCCCGCTTCGCTTCCGGCGTCAAGGTCCATCAACGCACCGCCCCCGGGCTGGTGGAGCGCATTGAGCAAGGGGATCTACGAGGGCCGGAAACAAGGATGCTGGTATGGAACGCTGTGCAGCCGCTGCTGGACCAAGGTATCGATACACTCGTGCTCGGCTGCACCCACTACCCGTACATCGTGCCGCTGCTCGAGGAATTTGTTGGGCCGGAGGTAAGGGTCATCGATCCCGCACCCGCCATCGCCCGTCAAACCCGGCGGGTGCTTGAGAGCAACAAGCTCACTGCTGCAGCAGGATCCACCGCCTCGATCCACTACGTCACCAGCGGCGATCCCGCCCGAATGGCCGAACTGATACATCTGCTTGTCGGGGAGCCCGGCGAACTGGAATCCATTCGCTGGCTGGAGGGCCAGCTTCCCCACGAGAAATCCAACTGAGCTCGCATTACCGGGTTAAAAGAGAAACGCCCGGCTTCCCGGGCGTTTGAATTTATTCTTGGAGGGTCTATTCCTCTTCCCCTTTCGGAGTTTCTTCCTCCGACTCTTCAACTGATTCTTCGTCCTTGGCGCCGATCTGGGTTAGCAGGCGATCGCTGATACGGGCGACGGCCGCGACGGTGTCACCACCTTTGAGGTCCATCACGCGCACCCCCATGGTGGCTCTACCCATTTGGCTGATCTGGCCTACCTTGGTGCGGAGAATGATGCCACCTGTGGAGATCAGGCTGAGATCGTCCTCGGCCTCCACGGCTCTTGCACTTACAACTGGACCGGTCATGTCCAGGCGGTTGCGATCGATCGTCAGCACGCCACCGGTGGCCCGCCCCTTGACCGGGTACTCCTCAAAAGGGGTCCGTTTCCCGTAGCCTTTGGCAGTCATCACCAGCAGGTCCGAGCCCTCGCTTACCACCTCCATCGAAGTGACGTAGTCGCCCTTCTTTAAATTGATGGAGTTGACGCCGGCAGCCGGACGGCCCATGGGACGAACCTGGTCCTCACCGTAGCGCAGCGCCTGGCCCTTGGCCGTGACCAGGATCACGTCATCGTCGCCGCTGGTCAGCTTGGCCCAGCCAAGGGTATCGCCCTCGGCAAGGTTGATGGCGATGAGACCGGAGGGCCGGACCGAGGCGAACTCGGAAAGATGCACACGCTTGATTTTGCCATTGCGGGTGGCCATGGTGCAGTAGCTGGCTTTCTCGAAATCATCGACCACTGTCACGGCCGTAATCGTTTCATCGGGATCGAGGGTCAGGATGTTCACCAAGGGGATGCCCCTTGATGTCCGGCCTGCGTCCGGGATCTGGTACGTGCGCTCGGAATATACCTTGCCCTTGTCGGTGAAAAACAGCAGCGTATCCAAGGAGCCAGCCGGGAAGAGCATCACCACTTCATCCTCATCACGCATGGTATGGCCGATCAACCCCTTACCGCCGCGACCCTGACGCCGATAGGTCTCGGCCGCCACGCGCTTCACATAGCCGCGCTCGGTCACGCTGACCAGCACAGCCTCCTCTGCCACCAGGTCCTCCTCGCGGAAGTCTTCGCTGGCATCGGGCATGATCTTGGTGCGCCGACCGTCCCCGTATTTCTCACCAACCTCGACCAAATCCTCCTTGATCAAGATCAGGATTTTGTCCGGGTTGGCCAACAGATCTTCTAGATATTCGATCGTTGCCAGGATGTCCTTATGCTCGTTCTCGATCTTCTCCCGCTCGAGTGCTGCCAGCCGCCGCAGCTGCATATCCAGGATCGCCTGAGCCTGATCCTCGCTCAGATCGAAGCCATCCATCAGGCGGGTTTTCGCTGCATCGGCGTCCGGCGAGTTGCGGATGGTCTCAATGACGTCATCCAGGTTAGCCAGTGCGATCAGCAGGCCCTCAAGTATGTGCGCCCGGGCCCTTGCCTTGGCCAGATCGTGCTTCGAACGCCGGGTGATCACCTCCACCCGGTGATCGATGTAGACCTGGAAAGCCTTCTTCAGCGGGAGCAGCCGGGGCTCGCCCTCAACAATAGCCAACATTTGAACGCCGAAGGTGGACTGAAGGGCGGTGTATTTGAATAGCTGGTTGAGCACTTTTTTGGGCTGTGAATTGCGCTTCAGCTCAATGATGACGCTCATCCCGGTGCGGTCGGACTCATCCCTCAGATCGGATATCTCGTCCAGCTTGCCGCTGCGCACCAACTCGGCGATTCGTTCGATCAGCGTGGACTTGTTGACCTGATAGGGGATCTCGGTGATATTGATGCGGTATCGCTCGCCCTTCATCTCTTCGATGTTGGCTTGAGCCCGCATCACAATTCGACCTTTCCCTGTGCTGTAGGCCTGCTTGATACCGTCCGCGCCGATGATCAAGCCACCGGTGGGGAAATCCGGCCCGGTGACAAACTCCATCAGATCCTCGACGGTGACTTGATCGAGATCGTGATAGTGGTCGATCATGAAGGTCAAAGCCGAAACCAGTTCCTCCAGATTGTGAGGCGGGATGTTGGTGGCCATACCCACCGCGATGCCGGAGGCGCCGTTCAGCAGCAGGTTGGGCAGCCGCGCCGGCAGCACCACGGGTTCCTGGAGCGCGCCATCGAAGTTGTCCACAAAATCGACGGTGTCCTTGTCAATGTCCACCAGCAGTTCTTCAGCCAGCCGGTTCATCCGAGCTTCGGTGTAACGCATGGCCGCCGGCGAATCGCCGTCAATGGAACCAAAGTTTCCCTGGCCATCCACCAGCGGATAGCGCATTGAGAAATCCTGGGACATGCGGGCCATCGCGTCGTAAACCGCCGAATCGCCGTGTGGGTGATATTTACCCAGCACCTCACCTACAATACGTGCTGATTTACGATAGGAGGAATTCGAGCGGATGCCCATTTCGTGCATCGCATACAGAATGCGCCGCTGGACCGGCTTGAGCCCATCGGCAGCATCTGGCAGTGCGCGTGACACGATTACGCTCATGGCGTAATCGAGGTACGCACCCCTCATTTGATCGTCAATATCAACCTGACGGACGGTTCCAATGTCCATAAAATCGCCTTTTCGTGTGGGTCGTAAACTCTTGGGGAAGCCGCTCCGCG
This sequence comes from Anaerolineales bacterium, assembly GCA_046537745.1. Taxonomy (GTDB): domain Bacteria; phylum Chloroflexota; class Anaerolineae; order Anaerolineales; family E44-bin32; genus DASWJQ01. The sequence goes on from JBKHKF010000029.1 coordinate 7,099, forward strand.
TTGTGAGCGCGGCAACCCATTTATTATAACCTGCCAGGCCCATTCTCGCTAATCGCGAGAGGTATTATTAGCACGGACGTTCGATGCAAAAAATACCTTTGACAATCCCCTCAAGCCTTGCTAGAAAGGGGTGGCTCCACCGGGACGGGTGGGAGGAGAGAGCATGAGATCGAGAAGGTGGCTGCGGGTTTTGCTGGTGGCGCTGGCAGTTGTGGCACTGATCGCATTTGGCGCCTGGGAACTCACCACCAGGTCCTTTCCCCAACACAGTGGCCAGGTTGAAATCAGCGGCCTGGACGGCTCGGTGGAGGTGCTTCGGAGCGCCCAGGGTGTACCCCACATATACGCCCGGAGCGAGCATGATCTTTTCTTCGCCCAGGGCTACACACATGCCCAGGATCGCTTCTGGCAGATGGACTTCTTCCGCCACGTCGGCCGCGGCCGGTTGGCTGAGATGTTCGGCCCCTCTCAGCTCGAGACGGACATATTTCTGCAAACCCTCGGCTGGGAGCGCATCGCCCAGCAGGAATTTGAGCAGTTGGATCCGGAAAGCCGGCGAGCGCTGGAGTCCTACAGTCAGGGGGTCAATGCCTATCTGAACGGGCGCCGACCCGGCCAAATATCGCTGGAGTACATGATATTGAGCCTGCTGAGCCCGGACTACCGGATTCAACCCTGGCATCCAGTGGATACGCTCACCTGGGCGAAATCCATGGCCTGGGATTTGGGCAGCAATATGGACGGTGAGATCGATCGGGCTATCCTGCTGGACCAGCTTACACTGGACCAGGTCAACCGCCTCTATCCTCCCTACCCCGCCGACCACCCCGTGATTGTGCCCAGCGGAGGCCAGGCTTCCAACTCAGATCCGCTGCTGCCCTATGCCGACGTTCCCGGGACGGAACTGGCACACCAGCTCCGCCATCGACTGAGCGCACTGTCGATCCTCCGTTCCGCGAGCCTCGAGGGCATCGGGTCGAACAACTGGGTCATTGGTCCAGGGTTAACCGAGAGCGGCAGCCCGATACTGGCAAATGACACTCACCTCGGCATTCAAATGCCCTCCATCTGGTACGAAAACGGACTTCACTGCATGCCTCAAGGTGATGACTGCCAGCTTCAGGTGGCGGGTTTCTCCTTCGCCGGCGCACCGGGCGTTGTAATCGGTCACAACGAGCGCATCGCCTGGGGGGTCACCAACGCCGATCCAGATGTACAAGACCTCTTTATCGAGCAGCTCGATCCGGCTCAACCCGACCATTACCTTTTTCAGGGCGAGTGGCGTCCCATGGAGGTTCACGAGCAGCAGATCCTCGTCGCCGGCCAGGATGCCGTCACTATTCAGGTTCGGCAAACCCATCACGGACCGCTAATCACCGATCGCTACGGAGCCTTGGAAGACCTCGTGGGTAACAGAAGCCTGAATTTGCCCGAGGAGTACGGGCTCGCACTCCGTTGGACAGCGCTGGACCATTCCTCGTTGATCTCCGCCATCCTGCAACTGAACCGTGCCCAGGACTGGGAGAGTTTCCGTCAGGCCCTGGCGGGTTGGGATGTGCCCTCACAGAATGTCATCTATGCCGATGTCGATGGCAACATCGGCTACCAGCTCCCCGGCCGAATTCCCATCCGTCGGAGCGGCCAGGGCTGGCTGCCGAACCCAGGGTGGACCGGAGAATTCGAGTGGGAGGGGATGATCCCTTATGAGGAACTGCCCTCGGCTTTCAATCCCGAGAGCCAATTCATTGCCACGGCCAACAACGCCATTGCTGGTGATGCTTACTCTGAGTTCCTCAGCCAGGATTGGGATTACGGTTACCGGGCAAGCCGTATCGAGCACATGATCCGGACCACCAACAGCATCACCATCGCCGACGTGCAAGGCATGCACGGTGACAACCAGCACCCCATGGGCGAGATCCTGATTCCCCACCTGGTTAATCTGGAGTTAGGCGGAGATGCCGGCGTGTGGGTTTCCCGGCTGGAGGCGTGGGATCATCAGAACCACATGGACTCGGGCGAGGCGGCCGTATTCAACGCCTTTTGGCGCAATCTGCACGACTGGATCTTCTTGGAGACGCTCGGGGAAGCCCCACTTCCCCGCTCTTCGCGCGCCTTTACCATCGTCCACGACTTGCTGGACGAGCCTAACTCCCAATGGTGGGATCTTTCACGGACAGCCGCCATTGAAACCCGGGACCAGGCGCTGGAGCTTTCCTTCCTGAGCGCACTTAGTGAGCTTCATGAGCTGTTGGGCAGGAATCAGCAAGCCTGGCGTTGGGGGGATATGCACACCGCTACTTTCCGCAATCAAAGTCTCGGAAAATCTGGCGTTCCACCCATCGAATGGCTCTTTAACCGCGGACCATATCCCACCGGCGGCGGCACCTCTATCGTCAACGCCACCGGCTGGAAACCGCAGGCAGGTTATGAAGTGACCTCCTTGCCCTCACAGCGGATTATCCATGATTTGAGCGATTGGGATTTGAGCTCAGCGGTGCATACAACAGGGCAGTCCGGGCACGCGTTCCACCCGAATTACAGCGACCAGGTCGATCCATGGCGCTGGATTGAATATCATCCACTGCCCTGGGCTCGGGAGCAGGTGCTTGATCAATCCACCCACCGGCTCGAACTGCTGCCAGAATAGATTAATAAGAAACAGGGCCAACCAGAGGCTGCCCCTGTCGTTCGGTGACGTTATTTGAGAGGGACCCTAGAAGATCCAGACTTTTGAAGTCACCAGAAGCGCCATAGCGCCCATCACAAGCACCGTCGCCAGCAGCAGCACTGCGATCAGCAGCCGTTGGCCGGCGGTCATCCCGAACAATCGTGATTCCGGTGTGTAGTCATCAAGTTCTTCGAAGGGATCGTCCTCCTCGAAGTAATCCTCGCCTTCCGATAAATTTCTCAAATCGTCGTACATAGCCCTCACTCCTTGGCCTCGTCCGACCGTCTGTCAGTGTAGCTCAACCCGAGTTCCTGTCAACCTGTCTTAGGTGCACGAAATCCTCACCTGCAGTTCGTCGCTGTCCGTCCACCTCCAAGACGAGGCGGCCATCCGCCGCCACTTCCAGCAGGCGCCCTTGGATCTGGTCTTCCCGCCCCTCCACCTGCACCTGCTGTCCTTTGTACGCCAGCCTTTGATTCCATGCCTCCAGCAGCTCCCCGCTGTTCACATGGCTCAGCCACGAATCCAGCTGCTGAAGAATATTGAGGAGCAATTCCTGTCGCCGGATCGGAACCTCGACCGCCTGCTGAACGCTGGTGGCCGGGAACGTCAGTTCTTCTGGCGGGGGAACCGATTCCGGCAGGACATTTACGCCAATGCCAATGACAACATAGTCAAGCGAGCCCTCCTGCCAGCCTGCCTCCACCAGAATCCCCGCCACCTTCTCGCCTGAAAGCAGCACATCATTGGGCCACTTGATTTCAGGCTCAGCGCCGTACTCCTCCAGGGCCTGGCTCACCGCCAGCGCGCCGAGCACGTTCAGAGCCGGAACCCGATTCGGATTCAGGGCTGGCAACCTAAGCACCAGCGATAGCGCCAGTGCGGAACCCGCCGGGGTGTGCCAGCTTCGCTGCCAGCGGCCGCGGCCAGCTGTCTGCTCGTCGGCCAGCACAAGCGTGCCGTGGCCAGCCCCCTCTCCCGCCATCTGCTTTGCAAGATCGTTGGTCGAGCCAATGGCGTCATAATAATGCAGTGGCTCCCCTAATTCTCCGATTGGGAGCTTCCCCTGCAAATCCGTGACCTTCATCCTGTCTCCTTTTTGGGTGCATGGGCCATGCCATGACGTTTCGGCCCTATGTTACAATCCTCCCGCTAGCATGGAAACCTTGTGGGCACCCTGGCGAATGCCATATATCGAGGATCACTCGCAGTCAATGGAATGCATCTTCTGCCAGCTTCTGCAGGATCCCGATGGCCCGGATAACCTTATTCTGCATCGAGGCGACCACGCTTTCATTGTCCTCAATCGTTATCCTTATACCAATGGACACTTGATGGTCGTGCCCTACGCGCACGAGGCCAGCTTGCAGCCGCTGGACAGCCATACTCTTGCTGAAATGATGGAACTCACCCGAGAGGCCGTAAACCATCTGACGCTGGTCTACCAACCTGAAGGCTTCAATGTTGGTCTCAACCTCGGAGAAGCCGCGGGCGCGGGCGTGGCGGACCATGTGCATATTCACATTGTGCCGCGCTGGGGCGGCGACACAAACTTCATGTCCACCACCGCCAAGACCCGGGTTCTGCCCGAGTCGCTGGAAGTTACATACGACCGCTTGCGCCAAAGCTGGCATGATAACTAAACTATACATTCCTCGATGAAGGATTGGTGAAGAATGACCACGAATAACGTCTCACGCCAACCCGTCATTCTGAGCGCAGCCCGGACGCCTATTGGCCGCTTCGGCGGCAGCCTGAGCGAGATCCCGGCTACGAAGCTGGGCGCATTGGCCATTCAAGCGGCCATCCAGCGGGCGGGCTTGGCTCCGGATACCGACGAAATCAACGAAGTCCTGATGGGCAACGTAGTATCGGCCGGGCTGGGCCAAGCGCCAGCTCGGCAAGCTGCCATTTACTCCGGTCTTGCTCCCACCACCGGCGCCACCACCATCAACAAAGTATGCGGCTCGGGTCTGAAAGCGGCCGCCATCGCCGCACAAGCCATCACAGCAGGCGATGGCAGCCTCTTCGTGGCAGGCGGAATGGAGAACATGAGCGCCGCACCCTACCTTGTACGTGCCCGAGGCGGCAAACTCCGCTACGGTCATGATCAGCTTACCGACGCCCTGATGCACGATGGACTTTGGGACCCCTTTGAGGATTGGTCCATGGGCATGGCTGCTGAATGGGTGGCCGACCGCTTCGAGGTGACGCGGGAGGCGATGGACCGTTACGCCCTCAAGAGCCACCAACTCGCCGTGGCCGCGGAAGAAGCCGGCGCCTTTGACAAAGAACGCATCCCTGTCCCCGGCCCGAAGGAGCGAGATAGCGATTATCGACTTGTGAGAGATGAATCACCTCGAACCGATACTTCCCTGGAAAAATTGGCGGCGCTGCCACCTGCCTTCAGCGAGAAGGGCCGGGTCACGGCCGGCAATTCGCCGGGCTTAAACGACGGCGCGGCGGCGCTGGTGGTCGCCAGTCGGGCCCGCGCAATGGAGTTGGGAGCCGAACCGATGGCGCGCATTGTCGGCCACACCGGCGTGGCCGTCCCGCCCGAGGCAATGTTCACCGCACCGGCCCTCGCTATTCCAAAACTCATGGATAAAGTGGGCTGGCAGCTGGAGCAGGTTGACCTGCTCGAGGTCAACGAGGCCTTCGCTGCCCAAATTGTGGCCAACGGTTATCAACTGGCCGATCAGGGATGGGATTGGGAGAAGGTCAATGTCCACGGGGGTGCCATCGCCCTTGGCCATCCACTCGGCGCCACCGGCGCCCGCGTATTGACCACCCTGCTTTACGCCCTGCAGCGCCATGGCAAACAACGGGGCCTGGCATGCCTGTGCCTCGGCGGCGGCGAGGCCGTGGCCATGGCCATCGAAATGGAATAATCCTTCGCACATCACCCAACTTAGCCTCAGGAGATCAACCATGGACGTAAAACGGATCGTTGTCGTCGGCGCAGGCACCATGGGCAGTGGCATTGCGCAAACCGCGGCTGTATCGGGCTTTGACGTGGTGATGACCGATGTAGAAGAGAAGGCGCTCGAGCGCGGTGTCGCATCCATTGAAAAGTCCGTCAGTAAGCTGGCCGAAAAGGGCAAGATCGAACAGGATCAAAAAGAAGCCGCCTTGAACATCGTGACCTCACTGGATCTTGAACCGGCGCGTGAAGCGGACCTAATTGTCGAAGCGGCCTCAGAGAACCCTGAGATCAAGTTGAAGGTCTTCTCCCAGCTTGATGATCTCGCCCCCGACAAGGCAGTCCTGGCTTCGAACACATCATCGATCTCGCTGACCAAGATCGCGGCAGCCACCGAACGACCCGAGCAGGTCATCGGCATGCACTTCTTCAATCCGGTGCCGCTGATGCGACTTCTGGAAGTCGTGCGCGGATTGGCCACCTCGGATGAAACCACTGAATTGGCGTTCGAGGTGGGCAAGGCGATGGGGAAGGAGCCGGTGGAGGCGATGGACTCGCCGGGCTTCATCTCAAACCGCATCCTGTGCCCTATGCTCAACGAGGCCATCTTCGCCCTCTCCGAAGGCATCGGCAGCAAAGAGGCCATCGACACCGTGATGAAATTGGGGATGAACCACCCCATGGGTCCGTTGACGCTGGCTGATCTGATCGGCCTGGACGTGATCCTGGACGTCATGGAAGTGCTGCACCGGGATCTGGGGGAGGACAAATACCGGCCGGCGCCGCTGCTGCGCAAGATGGTCGACGCGGGCTACCTTGGACGAAAGAGCGGTCGGGGTTTCTACGTATATGAATAACGCTTGCAGCCAGCAACTTGGGCATTGACAAAGGCTGGAATTGCCTATAATTAGGCGAACAACCCGCAAAGCATTCCCAGCCCATTTCATTAATTGGAGACAGATAATGCGAAAACGTGTATTCCTTTTGCTTTCTGTACTGCTTACTGCTGCTATGGCCTGTTCGCTCCCGGGCGGGCAGTCTGGAACGGCCGAACCGAAATCCGCTGAGACCAGCGTTGCCGCAACTTTGACGGCGATCGGTGCGGCCGGCGAACAGCCGACCGGGCCTCCAGCCACGGGGCAGCCTGGAGAGGAGACACCTGCGCCCCCAGCCGGTGAGCCGACAGAGC
>JBKHKF010000030.1:0-13822 GCA_046537745.1 Anaerolineales bacterium
GGAGGTGCCCATGCCTACGCCCGACCTGGTCGCGGCCAGTCGGGTAGGGGATTGGCTGCTCCTCGAGATGCTGCGGCCGGTTCGGCCGCCGAGTCGTTGGACCGCGCAGGAGTATCTGGATGCCGTCGACCGTCTGGCGGATATGCACAATCGATTCTGGAACCTGGCGGAGGATCTGGAGGCGTTTCCCTGGCTCGGCGATCCTTTGGCCTCGGATTTTAACGTGCATCAGGCGGCCGCCGACAAAGCACTTGAGCGCATCGCCGACGCGGCCAAGCCGGAACCGCTGGCAGGTTTCCCGGGCCGGCGCTGGGTGTTCGAACGCCTCGTCAACCAAACCCCAGGCATCACAGCGCCGCTCCGCCAGGAACCGGCCACACTTCTTCATGGCGATTACTGGCCTGGCAACATCGCCCGGTTGTCGGAGGGCAGACTGTCGGTCTACGATTGGCAGCTGGCAGGCATCGGGCCCGGCATCCTTGACCTCGTGGTGTTCATCAAAAAAAGCGCGTGGTGGTTCAGCCCGCTTCCACTGGAATCCGGGGAGCTAATTCATCGCTACCGGGAAAACTTATCGCAACAGGGAGGGATTACCTGGGAGGAGGCCGACTGGTCCCTGCTGTGGGATCACGCGATCATGTGGCGATTTATCCAGGAGTGGCTTGATCTGCTGGCGGCGATCCCGCTGCCGGTTTTGGCCACACGGGCTGAGCTTTTGAATGAAATTTGGCTCCAGCCGGTAGAGGACGCGCTGGTGCGTCGATTGGGAGGCGCATGACATGAATCAGCAGCCAATTCTCACGATTTTTGGCGGTTCGTCACCGAATCCCGGGCAGGCATCTTATGCCGCTGCCCAGAAGTTGGGTGAACTCGCAGCCCAATCCGGTTGGCGCGTCGCCACCGGCGGCTACAGCGGGACGATGGAGGCGGCCAGCCGGGGAGCGGCCGAGGCCGGCGGTGAAGCCATCGGCGTCACCTGCCAGCAGATTGAACAATGGCGCCCTCTTGGCCCCAACCGCTGGGTCTCCCGTGAGATCCGCTGTGAGACGCTGCGCGATAGGTTGGAGAAGCTGGTGGACCTGGGGGATGCGGCCATCGCCTTGCCCGGCGGCATCGGCACGTTGGCGGAGGTCGCGCTGATGTGGTCCTGGCTCCAGACCTCCGTCATTGATACCAAGCCGCTGGTCCTCGTCGGATCAGGTTGGCGGCAAACCCTCGATGTTTTCCTGAGCAGCTTTGAAGGCTATGTCGCCGAAGATTATGTTGGTTATTTGTATTTCGCCGAAGATGTGGAGCGAGCGTGGCGGATGACGCTTGAACTGGTGGGTGATGCCCGCGATTGACCCGGCACGTCTGGATGAGAAGCTGGCCGGCATCTCCGCCTTGATAGGCCAACCGGAAGAAATGCTTAAGGAGCTGGAGGCCTTGTTCGAGTTCTACGCTGACCGTACCCGCCGCTCTCCGGCCGTGGCGCGCGCCACCGACAGCGTCTCGCATTTCGGCGCGCCAGAACCCGTCGTTCGAAGAGCCCAACGCTCCATTCATCATCAGGTGGTCCAAAATGAGCTTGACCCTGAGCCGTTGATCGAGTGCTTTTGGCATGCGGGTGAGCGGGAGATGCGCCTTCTTGCTGTTGGATTGATGACCGAGCTGCCCTGGCTCCAGGCGGTGGAGTGGGCGGAAGAAATGGCGGAGACAACGCAAGATCCTAAGGTGATCCAAAGCTTGAGCCAGCAAGGCCTTGCCGGTTGGCGGGAAATCTCGCTGGAAGAGGTGTTGCCGCTCATGCGGATTTGGCTGCATCGTGACAGTCAAAGCTTCCAATTGCTGGCTCTGCAGCTGCTGCGGGAACAGCTGGAGGCTGCCACCTCCGACCAGGTGCTCGAATTCTTACGGGTGCTTTCAGGATCGGCGGGACGGGTCAGAACGTCCGCGCGCGCCGAGCTGCAAAACTTGTTCCGGCGGCTGGCCGAGCTTAACCCCCCTGAGACGGCCCAGTTTTTATTGGACGAGGGGCGGAGCCATCATTGGGAGGCGGGCTATCAGTCCCTGGTAAAAGAGGCCCTGGAGTCCTTTCCGGGCGCTCAGCAGCAAGAAATACGGGCGGCCTTGATGGCTCAATAGCCGGTTGGTATAATCCGGCCAACTCAAAATGACTTGACCGAAGGGCGGCTCCGGCTTCCCTTTGGGTGACCTGCAAGGAGCAGATTGTCATGACCCTGACCAAGAGCGAAAAAGACACCATCATAGATGAGTTCCATCGTCACGATAAGGACACCGGCTCGCCGGAGGTCCAGGTCGCCATCCTGACCCATCGGATCCACTATCTGACAGACCATTTGCGAGAGCATAAACACGATGAGTCGTCGCGGCGCGGCTTGCTCAAGCTGGTCGGTCAGCGCCGGCGTCATCTCGAATACTTGAAGCGCAAGGACGCCGAGAGCTACCTGGATGTCACCGAGAAGTTGGGCATCCGGCGCAAGTAGGAGAAACACAGCGGATGGGATTTACCATCCGCTGATGCTTGTTGCAAAGATTATCCAACTTTCCCTTATAATTAAGTGTTCCGAAAAGACTAAGCTATGCGCCGGGACCCGTTTGTAGGGTTGGGTATTGGAGCTTGTTCATCAGTGATGAGCTGGCGGCTGAGCTCCAGTTCCTAACCCAACGGGCCTACGGCGCGGAGGGTTATTCCATGTTAGGAGAAAAAGAATATAGTGTCACGATCGACGGTAGGTCGATCACGTTGACCACGGGTGGATTTGCCGCCCAGGCCGGTGGCGCCGTTACCTTGCGCCAGGGGGACACCGTCTTGATGGCGGTGGCCACCATGAGCGATTCCCCCCGAGAAGGAATTGACTTCTTTCCGCTCACCGTTGATTACGAGGAGCGAATGTACGCCGGCGGCAAGATCCCCGGCTCGTTCTTCAGGCGTGAAGGCCGACCTTCGGAGCGGGCGATCCTGATTGACCGTCTGACTGATCGGTCGATCCGACCGCTCTTCCCCAAGGATATGCGCAACGATGTGCAGCTGATCTTGTATTCGCTGTCCGCGGATGAGGAGACGCCGATAGATATACTGAGTATCCTCGGCGCCTCGGCCGCGCTGACCATTTCTAATACGCCTTTTGCGGGTCCAGTTGCCTCACTGCGGGTGACCCAGGATGAGCACGGCGAGTTCCGATATAACGGAACCTACAGTGAAATCGAAGAATCTCCGCTCGACCTGCGAATCGCCGGGACAAAGGATGCGATCTTGATGGTGGAGGCTTCCTCCAGCGAGGTCGAGGAAGAGGTGATGGTTGAAGCCATCCGCTCCGCCCACGAGGCTATGCAGCCCCTGGTCGACCTGCAGGAGCGGATGCGCTCGGAGGTCGGCAAGGAGAAGAGCAGTTATCCCTCCTTCGGTCTGCCGGATGGCGCTGTTAGCGCAGTCAAAGGTGAGGTGGGCAATCGCATCGAGCAGCTGTTGGCCGAGCCGCGAGAGAAGGCTGAGCTCTATGCGATGGAGGATGAGATCCGCGACGATCTTATTGAAGCGCTGGCCGGAGAAGAAGGGGAATTTGAGGATCGCGAGGTCAAGAAGGCCTTCGATGAAATTTACAAACAGGCGGTGCGGGATCGCATCCTGAACGAAGACAAGCGACCGGACGGCCGCGGCTCCGACGACATCCGAGATATCAGCGGCGCGGTGGATCTGAGCCCGAGGGCTCACGGCACCGGGCTTTTCACCCGTGGCGGGACGCAGGTTCTGACCCTGGCCACATTGGGAACGCCTCGTGAGCGGCAGGAGCTGGATACGCTCTCGCCCGTCGAGGAGAAGCGCTACCTGCATCACTACAACTTCCCGCCATTCTCCGTCGGTGAGACCCGCTTCCTGAGGGGCGCCTCTCGCCGCGAGATTGGCCACGGCGCTCTGGCAGAGAACGCCCTGCTGCCGGTGCTGCCTCCCGCTGAGGAGTTCCCGTACACCATGAGGCTGGTTTCGGAGGTGCTTTCCTCCAACGGATCCACCTCGATGGCTTCCGTCTGCGGTTCGACGCTGGCGCTGATGGACACCGGTGTGCCAATCCTGGCCCCGGTGGCCGGCATCGCTATGGGTATGATCAAAAGCGATGACAACTACCGAATCCTGACGGACATCCAGGGGCTCGAGGATCATCTCGGCGATATGGATTTCAAGGTTGCCGGAACCCGCAAGGGCATCACCGCGCTGCAGATGGATATCAAGATCAAAGGAATCACGCCAGCCATCATGTCCGAAGCGCTGGAATCAGCCCGGAAAGCGCGCTTGCACATTCTGGAGAAGATGGAGCAGATCATCGCCAAGCCGAACGAGGAACTCAAGCCGCATGCCCCACGCATGACGGTGGTGCACGTCGATCCCGATAAGATCGGCGCCATCATCGGCTCCGGCGGTAAGACCATCCGCAGCATCCAGGAATCCACCAAGACCCGCATCGATATCGAGGATGACGGCACAGTGTTTATCGCATCCCCCGACGGCCCCGGCGCGGACATGGCCAGGGAGATGATTGAACGCCTCACTGAGGAAGCCGAGGTGGGTCGGATCTACACAGGGCGCGTGGTGCGTACCACCAACTACGGCGCCTTTGTCGAAATCCTTCCCAACACGGATGGGATGGTCCACATCTCCCAGCTCGACACCGAGCACATCCCGAATGTTGAGAGCGTCGCCAAGGTCGGCGATGAGATCACCGTCATGGTGACCAACATCGACGCCGATGGCAAGATCCGTCTGTCACGGCAGGCGGTGCTCGAGGGCTGGACGCTTGAAGAAGCACAGGAGCAGGATTCCGGTGTCAAAAGCGGTGGAGGTGGCGGTGGACGCCGCCGGAACCGCAATTAAACGGCCATCCTGAAAAGCTAGAATCGAAAAGTCCCTGCGGAAGCAGGGGTTTTCAATTTCCATAGAGTACTCATTAGTTGAACTTGTCCACCCTTTGATTAAAATAGGGTGGAGGCTCGAAGCGGCTTTTTTTCGGTTGATGTCAAAGAAATCGATCCATGGAAAGGTGAGCGGTGGAGGAGCGCAAGGAAAAGAGAAAGAATAAGTTCCAAATGCCCGAGATCACCTCGCCGCCATGGCAGCCGGGCACCCGCCTTATGGTGGCCGGCCTGCTCGCGCTGTCGCTGGCGCTCTTGATATTCGCCGCCAGGCAGATTATGGCTCCGCTGGTGCTGGCACTGCTGTTGGCCTACATTCTGCACCCCCTGGTAAACCACTTGCAGCGCTGGACCAAGATGTCCCGCCGCCTTGCCGTTGCCATTGTGTACTTCCTGTTGGTGATCCTGCTGGGCGGGGCAACCACCGGAATTGGCCTCGCGATCACTCAGCAGCTCATCGGCATTGTCCGGGACCTGACTGTGCTGGTGGAGCAGCTGCCAGAACAGCTCGATGCGCTCTCACAGGCCACTATCGCCATTGGACCCTGGTCCTGGGACCTGGGTCAGGTAAACCTGGACCCCCTGGTTAACTCCCTGGTTTCCACGGTGCAGCCGCTGCTCAGCCGGACTGGCACTATCCTTGCCTCGGCCGTCACAAGCACGGCCACCACGGTAGCTATGCTGGTCATTGTGTTGGTGATGGGCTATTATCTGCTGCGCGATTTTGATCAGATAGAGGGCTCATTTCTGGAGATGGTTCCACCCGACTACCGTGAGGATTTCGCCAAGCTGCTGGACGAAACAGGACGCGTCTGGAGTTCATTTCTCCGGGGTCAATTGATCCTTGCGCTGGTTATGGGCGTGGGCAGCGCGGTCATTTACGGCAGCCTCGGAGTTCGCTTTGCGTTGGGCCTAGGGCTCATCACCGGTTTTATGGAGTTCATTCCCATCTTCGGCCCGTATATCGCGGGTGTCGTGGCCGTGTTGTTAGCCTTGTTTCAGGCCGCCAATTACTGGGGATTATCGGCGGGCGGGTTTGCCCTTCTCATCCTGATCGTCGCTGTGATCATACAGCAAATTGAGAACACAATCCTGGTCCCGAGTATTATCGGGCACAGTCTGAAGCTTCATCCACTCATCGTCCTCGTTGCCGCCATTACGGGTGGTTTATTGGCCGGCTTCCTGGGCATCCTGTTGGCAGCGCCCACCGTCGCCTCACTCCGGGTCTGGATTGGCTACGTTTATCGGAAGGCGATCGGGCTGGAATCGTGGCCGAGTCCGGTCGTGGAGCCACAGGAGGAATCGGCCTCCGAACCCTTCAGGCATCGCGTTCAACGCTGGTTGAGCAAACTGCCGGGAACTACTGGCGAAGGGGACGAGAAGCCCGACCCAGAGACTGTGCATGCCGATTCCAACTCGGATTAGCCCTTTTCCAGATCGACCGTGCACGATCCGCTAAATCATCGCACCGGCCACGGGCCAGATAATGCCCGAGTGCCTCCTGGCCCGTGAACTTGTCCAAAGGTCTTGTGAACTTGAGATGGTTTCAATGGAATTCAAGGATTTGATCCTATGCCGACCTGCCTTGCCAAAAGACCGAGCCGCCATCATGGAGTTCCTGAAGTACGTATGGGATGGAGATGATTACGTTCCTGAGCTGTGGGACTCGTGGCTCTTTGCCGATCCGGGCATGCTGGCGGTGGCTGAAATGGGCGGAGCCGTGGTGGGGCAGGGACATCTGGCCGATCTCGGCGATGGTGAATGGTGGTTGGAGGGATTGCGTGTCCATCCGGATAATCGTGAGCAAGGCATCGGCTCTCATTTGCATGACTATTTCATCGAGCGATGGCTTGAAAGCGATGGGGATGTGGTCCGGCTGGCCACCCACGCCCATCGAATTTCGGTTCAGAAAATGTGCGAGCGCACAGGCTTCGAACGGGTGAGCGCCTTTTTGCCGATGGAATGTACTCCATTATTCGGTGATTCTGAGCACGGCCTGTCGCTGGCTGATGAGCCGAATTGGCAGAGCGCCCTTGAGGAAATTGGCGAAACGGATTATTACGGCCTATTGGGTGGTTTGATGGACTATCATTGGACCTTCGCGCTTCCCCGAGCAGGTCGTCTCAGTGCAGACCAGGGTGATCGGCTGCTGAAGTCGGCCGATGGCTGGCTGCATATTGTCAGGGTAGATCCAGCGGAGAGGGATCGAGATGCCCATTTGCTCGCCACCAGCGCCGTTGGGTCTTCACTGGAGAGCGCGCTGCTGGCTCTGCGCCGGTGGATGGGGGAGGCCGGATTGGAGGAGCTCTCCTGGTTGGCACCGAAGGAGCCGGAATATCTGGAAGTCGCCGCGAAGGTTGGCTTTGCTCGAATGGACGAGGAAGGCCTTCTAATCTATGAAAGGCAGGCATGACATCCGTTCGAGAAGCCATTAAGAGGTTGCTTCGACGGATTGTTACGGAGCATGCCCCGGAGGCGGATAGGCCCAGACCTGACTATTCCTACCGAATTTACTGGGCAAAGACTGTGCGGGAGTGGTCGCCTGCCCGACGAAAGCAGATTAACGAAAGCTTGATCCGGCTAATTGAAACAGAGGAGTTTCAAGCCAACCTTTATCAGCGCCAATACCAACTAGCCGGCCTTGATGATAGCCGACATGCAGGTGCAAGCTTGATCGCGCTAAAGGAAGTTATCGAAGGCTTCGACCAATTTGAGCGAGAAGAAAAGGAGAATGAACATGAGTGAGAATTCTGAAGTAGATACCACCACTTTGGCCGAAACAGGGAATTTTATGGCCTGGAAAGCCAACGAGCCAGACGGTGAGGACACCTACCATTTAGAGTTGGGTCAGGTCACCGTGCATTTCTTCGACGAGGAATGGGAAGAATTCCTGACTATGATGCGTGAAGTAGTCTAGGCTGCGACGCTTTATCGGCGGTGAACCACGCGGTCCCTTGTTTGCTCGGCCGCGAAGCCAGTGCTATCATGCGGCGAGGATAGAAAGGACTGCCTGACAACGTATGGAAGATCGTAGACACGAAATCATCTCTTGGGAGGAGGTGGATCGTCTCATCAACCATCTAATTCCTCAGTTCGACGTGGAATTTGATGCGATGGTTATTATCACGCGCGGCGGCATCATTCCGGGTGGCATGTTGTGCGAGGCGCTGGATATAGAAAATGTTTTGACTGCAGCAGTGGATTTCCCCTTCGAGGCAGAGCAGCAGGAATCAAAGCTGTTAGCTTGGCCCCGCTTTATCCAATTCCCAGCGGATCACCAGCTGCAGGAGCGGAATGTCTTGATCGTGGATGATGTTTGGGGTTCGGGTAGGACCATCACGGCGGTCCGCGGCAGGGTTGCGGGCGCGGACGCCGTCGCCTACACCTGCGTGCTTCACTACAATCCATACCGGAGCCTCTTCACTCCGCAAATGCCCGATTACTACGCCGCTATCACGGATGCCTTTATCGTATATCCGTGGGAGGTGGACCGGGGTCCGGATTTAGCGAGGACGCGAGGCTATCTCGGGTAGCCGCTGCGTTTGACATCGGTCAGGCCGCTCAGTATAATGAACAAGCGTTCGTAGGTAGCGAGACAACCGGTAGACGAAACAGGGAGTGTGCCTAGCGAAGGTTTCAACTTCACTTCGTCCAAAGTAGCTTCGGCTTCTGTCCGGTTGGCCTGCGCCTGGTGGTGTCAGGCTTTTTTCATGCCTGCCTGCTGAACGAAAAATGAAACCGACGGGAGGTGAGATCGGAAGATGGCCAAGGTCGTATTACGACCCAACGAAAGCCAGGAGCAACTGCTCAAGCGCTTTCGGAAGAAGGTCTCAAAGAGCGGTGTGTTGAGCACCGTTCGCCGCAAGCGATGGTTTGTTTCGAAAAGCGAGCTTCGGCGAATTCAGCGGAAGAAGGCTATTCGCCGGCTGCGCCGTCGCCAGCGGAAGATCCACGGCGATCGTTAACCTCCCTGGATTGCCCGGATCGTAAGCAAAACCGCACGGAGGTGTGAATGGCGAAAAAAGAAGAAAAGGTCGAAATGGAGGGCACCGTTATCGAGGCGCTCCCTGGAACTCAGTTCCGGGTAGAGCTCGAGAACGGCCATGAGGTGTTAGCTTACCTATCCGGTAAGATGCGCCGGTACTACATCCGAATTCTGCTTGGTGATCGAGTTCGTGTGGAGTTGTCCCCCTATGATCTTTCTCGTGGCCGCATCACCTACCGTTACAAAAAGCGTGGGCCCACGCCCACGGTCGACGGCGGCTGACGCTTACGATTTCACTTGATCCAGCGATGATTGATATCCCGCTCCTTCTCGAGGAGCGGGGTTTTTCTTAAAGGCCAGCGCGACCCAATCCTGCTTTTGCAGCAGTTGAACCAGCTTTAGATTATGCTCTTCTGCCGCAGCTTCCACTTCTCCGGCCTGTTCCTCCAGGATGCCTGACAGGATGAGCACGGACTTGCCAGCCACCAGCTCTGCCAGTCCATCCGCCAACATGGATGTCAGCACGGTGGCCAGGATATTGGCCGTCACCAGATCGGCCGGCGCGCCCGTTCTTACTGCTTCCTTGGCCTCGGCCAGCGTTCCCTCTTGCACCACAATGCTGGCCTCCACGCCATTGTGCCGTGCGTTCTCCCCGGTGGCTTTAACAGCGGCTGGATCGACATCATAGGCTAGCACGCGATCGGCGCCGAGCTTGAGCGAGGCGATGCTCAAGATGCCGGTGCCACAGCCGAGATCAATGACCTCGTCCCCCGGGTTCAAATAGCGCTCCAACAGCTCCAAACAGAGAATGGTCGTGGGGTGGGTTCCGGTGCCGAAGGCCATGCCAGGATCGATTTTGATCGTGAGCCTGTCCGTTTTGTTTTCGTTATGCCAGGAGGGAGAAATCCTCAGACGCTGACCGACATTGATGGGTTGGTAATGCTCCCGCCAGGATTCAGCCCAGTTCTCCTCCTCGATAGCTCTGAAGGTAGGCTGAGGAAGCTGCTGGATCTGCGAGAGATGCCACAGGCCTTCTTCGATTTTACGGCGTTTGCCCTGGGCGTGTTCGGCGGGGAAATAGCCGGCGATGGTCACCGGCCCGTTGAGGTCCACCTGGCTGCCGTATTCGGTTTCAGAGGTGATGACAACTCCGCCATCGCAGTGCCGGGAGAGGAGCTCGGCGACCGGCTCGGCCAACTCCCCATTGACTGTCAGCCTGACCTCAAACCACTTCAATCGGCCAAGCCTCCAAGCAGGTCCTTGACCCTGTCCAGAAAACCCCGCTCCTGGATATTGATCTCAGTGCCCATGGATTCGGCCAACTGTTCGAACAGCTCGCGTTGTTCTTCGTCGAGCTGTCGTGGAATTTCTAC
Organism: Anaerolineales bacterium; assembly: GCA_046537745.1. GTDB lineage: Bacteria > Chloroflexota > Anaerolineae > Anaerolineales > E44-bin32 > DASWJQ01. Next base: position 10,267 of record JBKHKF010000030.1, read on the forward strand.
CGACACAACCACCAGCTGATCGCCGCGCCCATCCCGGCGGAGGTGGGGGACGCCCTTTTTCGGCAGGCGGAGCACCTTGCCGGATTGGGTACCGGCTGGAATAGTGAGGCTCTCCTCGCCGTCCACCGTGGGAACGGTGATCTCCGAGCCAAGGGTGGCCTGGGCAACGTTGATGCCCAGATCCAGAATGATGTCGTCACCTTTGCGTTGGAAATATTTATGCGGCCGGACGGAGACTGCCACGTACAGGTCCCCGGGCGGTCCACCGTTGGCGCCGGGTTCACCCTCGCCGGCGATCCGGATTTGGGTTCCCGAGTCGACACCGGCGGGAATCGGGACCTCTTTCTGCACCATGTTGCGCACTTTGCCGCTGCCGCGGCAGTTGCGGCAGGGGTTCTCAATGACCTCGCCTTTACCGCCGCAATGCGGGCAGGTGTTGACGTTCACCATCTGTCCCAGGAAGGTTTGGCGGACTTGACGGACCTCCCCGGTGCCATTGCAGTGCTGGCAGGCGGTTGGTGATGTTCCCGGCTCGGCACCGCTGCCGTCGCAAACTGAGCACAGTTCTAGGCGATTGAATTCTATTTCCTTAGCGGCGCCAAAGACGGCTTCTTCGAAATCGACTTTCAGTTCATAGCGCAAATCTGCTCCGCGTCGCGGACCCTGCCGTCGAGAGCGGCGGCCCATCCCGAAGCCGAAGAACTGCTCGAAGATGTCGTTGATGCCGAAGTCGAAATCCATCGGCATGCCTTTAAGGCCCGCATGCCCGTAACGGTCGTAGGCTGTTTTGCGTTCCTCATCCGAGAGCACGGCGTAGGCTTCGTTGATCTCCTTGAAGCGCTCCTCCGCGTTCGGGTCGTCATTAACGTCGGGGTGGTACTTTTTTGCCAGATTACGGTAGGCGCGCCGAATGTCCTCGGAGCTGGCGCCCCGTGGGAGTTCAAGAACTTCGTAATAGTCTCGTTTTCTTTCAGCCATCATCACCAATACGTGCCGAAGACACCGGCAGGTGTCTTCCGGTAGTTGCGTTCATTACGGTACTCAAATTTCGTTGAATGAGCCTTCGACGGTATCGCCGGTTTCCTTTTCGCCTTGCTGGCGATTCAGATCCAGCGACTGCACGACATCCATCAGTTCCTTGGTGGCCTGGCGGATCGCCTCGGCGTTTTCCGCTTCGAGCTCTCGACGCAATGTCTCGCTCTTTAGTTCCAGCTCCACCTTGGTATCGTCCGGGAGCGCTTCGCCGTGGTCCCGCTGGATCTTCTCGGCGGTGTACAGCGCGTTGTCGGCCGTGTTGCGGGCTTCGATCAACTCTCGTTGTGCCTGATCCTCTTGAGCGTGGGCCTCGGCTTCCTGCCTCATCCGTTCCACTTCATCCTCGTCGAGGCCGGAGGAGGCCTGAATTGTAATATGCTGGCTGCGCCCCGTCGCTTTGTCGGTCGCGTTCACCTTGAGAATTCCATCGGCATCGATATCAAAGGTCACTTCGATTTGCGGAACGCCTCTCGGCGCGGGCGGGATGCCGTCCAGGCGGAACTTCCCAAGCGACTTATTATCAGCCGCCATGGGCCTCTCACCCTGCACGACGTGAATCTCCACCTCGCTCTGATTGTCCGCGGCGGTGGAGAACACCTGGGCTTTCCGCGTTGGAATGGTCGTGTTGCGCTCGATCAGGCTTGTGGCTACGCCGCCGAGTGTCTCGATGGACAAGGTGAGCGGAGTCACATCGAGCAGCAGCACATCCTTGACTTCACCGCCGAGCACGCCGGCTTGAATGGCTGCGCCGACGCCGACCACTTCGTCAGGATTTACCCCCTTATGAGGGTCCCTGCCGAAGAATTCCCGCACCGCCTTCTGCACCGCCGGCATACGAGTCATGCCGCCGACCAAAATCACCTGATCGATTTCCTCTTTGGTGATCTCGGCGTCCTGAAGGGCGCGTTTGCAGGGCTCAAGCGATCGTTCGATCAAGTCCTCTGTTAGCTGCTCCAGCCTGGATCGGCTGAGGCGCACGTTCAAGTGCTTGGGGCCGCTGGCGTCGGCGGTGATAAAGGGCAGGTTGATTTCAGTTTCCATGACCGTTGAGAGCTCGATCTTGGCTTTCTCGGCCGACTCTTTGAGCCGCTGCAACGCCTGGCGGTCTGCTCGCAGATCGAGACCCTGCTCGCGCTGGAATTCGTTGGCGATATAGTCGATGACGCGCTGATCGAAGTCCTCGCCGCCGAGATAGGTGTCGCCGTTGGTCGCTCGAACCTCGAAGACACCTTCGCCGACGTCCAGGATCGAAATGTCAAAAGTGCCGCCGCCGAGGTCATAAACGGCGATGGTTTCGTCGTTCTCTTTGTCAAGGCCGTAGGCGAGCGCGGAGGCTGTCGGCTCGTTGATGATGCGCATCACCTCCAGGCCGGCGATCTTGCCGGCGTCCTTGGTGGCGTTGCGTTGTGAATCGTTGAAATAGGCCGGCACGGTGATGACAGCCCGGGTGACCTCCTCGCCCAAATAGGCTTCAGCGTCCGATTTGATCTTGCCGAGGATCATGGCGGAAATTTCGGGGGGTGCGTACTCGCGGCCGTCCATGTGGACCCGCACGTCGCCATTGAGGGCTTCGCTAACCTGATAAGGTACCAGGTCCAGGGCCCGCTGAACCTCATCGTCGGAAAACTTGCGTCCCATAAAACGTTTGATGGAGAAGATCGTGTTTTCGGGGTTGACAATGGCCTGGCGATGGGCGACCTGCCCAACCATCCGTTCCCCATTCTTGGGGTTGACGGCCACAACAGAGGGGACCAAACGCCCACCTTCGGCCGAAGGGATGACACTGGGCTCGCCACCTTCCATGATGGCCACCACGGAGTTTGTTGTTCCCAGGTCGATGCCGATGATTCGACTCATAGCGAGCGGCTCCTATTTTGCTACTCGCACCAACGCTGGGCGTAGAATCCGATCGCCCATGCGGTAGCCGGGTTTCACAACGTCGATAACATACCCCTCATCAACTTCGTCCGTCTCCTCGTGGCTGATGGCCTCGTGCACGTTTGGATCGAAGGGCTCACCCGCTGCCTCGATCCGCTCGACGTTGTAGCTATCAAGCATCATCTGGAATTTGCGGTGAACCAGATCGATCCCCTCGGCCCATGAGGCGGCCGGGCCTTCATCGGGACGATCCTCGAGTGCTCTTTCCAAATCGTCGAGGATCTCGAGCTGTTTGACCAGAATGTCCCCGGCGGCTCGCTGGTACGATTCGCGCCGTTCTCGCTCCACACGCTTCTTGTAATTGGCAAGCTCGGCGCGGGCGCGCTGCCAGCCATCCAAATATTCAGCCGCCTGAGCAGTGAGCTGCTCCAGCTCGGAGAGCTCCCCGCCTTCCTCGGCTTTGAAGGCTTCCCCTTCCTGGGCCTCAGCCTGCGCTGCGGCGGCCTGGGCTGCCGTATCTTCCCCCCCGACCTCATCCTGTGGATCTTGTGCTCTATCTTCGTCGGTCACAATCAATTTCTCCGGGAATAGCAATCTGCTGGAACGTGCTTAGCTTGCGAATGTTTCGGTGACCATATCGCGC
>JBKHKF010000345.1:0-3209 GCA_046537745.1 Anaerolineales bacterium
GGCTTATGTTTTTCGCCGGATTTCATATACTCCACCAATATCCGCTCATGTTGTGGGATGAATCCACAAGATCCTTGGTCAAGTATTTTGCCAGTCCCAGCCGCGATTGAGCCACCAAAGGGTCCCGCTCAATATTGTGGCAAAGGAAGTCCATAGAAAATAGGGAACCATCAACCAACCCGCCAGTCGGTCAAGATTGAAAAACCTGAGCGTCGTCACAAAGATCAGCGCCAACAGCACAAGTATTTCTAAAAACGCCAAATCCAATCGCTGAAAGGTGAAAAAGAAAACGGACCAACCTAAGTTGAAGACGAGTTGGAGGCCGAAGAAAAACAGTGCGGAGCGAACAGCCAGCTGGTCCCAGCCCAGGCGCCAGATACGCCAGGATGCGTACCCCATCAAGATAAACAGCGTGAACCAGACCGGTGTGAACACCCAAACCGGAGGGTTCCATCCGGGCTTTTGTAGGGTCGGATACCAGGTTTCCACACCGACACCGGTGGCCAGGCCTCCCAACACTCCGATGGCAAGCGGTATGGCCATCGCGACGAGCAGACTGATAATTGTTTTTGCCGGCTGTTCACGTCTCATTGGTAAACTCCTCAATCATCCTCCGCGACGGCCGCAACTTTATTGACCAATCCAAGGAATATTAGGCCATGAAATGGGTAGAGCAAATACCAGTAGAGGAATCCGAGCAAGCCTTTCGGCGCGAAGTAGGATGTCTGGACAAGTCGGCTGCTCTCTTGATCGAGCTGTTCCACGCGAAATTCAAGCCAGGCGCGACCCGGCACCTTCATCTCAGCCCGATATCGGACCATGCGATCGGGCTCCAATGCTTCCACTCGCCAAAAATCAACGGCATCTCCCACGCGGAGGTCAGTGGCGCTCCGGCGCCCCCGTCGAAAACCTACGCCACCGAAGATGCGATCCAGTACGCCTCGAAGTCGCCAGAGGAAATTGGCGAAAAGCCAGCCTCGATCGCCGCCTAACTGGCTGAAAACTTGATACACGCTGGCAGGACTGGCATTGACGATCCGCTGGCGCTGCTCAACAATCATTCCCTCACGGGTTTCAAGCACCACCGGTTTTTTTCCTCGTCCTGTGCTTGAAAGGGAGTCGCTCCAGGCGGTGGCCACCTCACCCGCCGTGAGTTGATCCAACGCCCGCTCCACAGCTTTCCGGTATCCCATTGGCTGGATATCCGGGAAGAGTTCACTTGCGGTATCGTGTCGAACGATCACTTCGTTCCGTAGCCCCTCAATCAAAGGCCGGGCAATTTGAGATGGAATCGGGGTCATCCAATGCACCCAATAAGACGAAAGGCGCGGGGTCAGCACCGGCACGGGGATGATAAAGCGTTTCAAGCCGCGGATATCCGCGTACTGGAGCAGCATGTCTCCGTAGGTCAGGACATCCTGCCCGCCGACCTCGAAGATCTTCCCTTTACTTTGCGGGACCTCAAGGGCGCGGGTCAGATATTTGATCACGTCTCGGATCGCGATCGGTTGTATTCGAGTGCGGACCCAGCTGGGGGCGATCATGACCGGGATCAATTCAGCCAGGCTTCGGATCATCTCGAATGAGAGGGAGCCAGCGCCGACGACGATGCCGGCCCGGAACTCAGTCACTGGAACACCCGCCTCGCCAAGGGCTTTGCCGGTTTCCTGACGAGAACGTAGATGTTCGGACAAATTGCTCTCCGGGTCGCCCAGGCCTCCAAGATAAATGATCCTCTGCACACCGGCCTCGGCGGCGGCCTGACCGAAGGTGCGGGCCGCTTGAATGTCCCGTTGCTGGAATTCATCCGAACCGCTCATGCTGTGAATGAGGTAATAGGCGGCATCGATGTCATCAAGAGCGGATGATAAGCTTTCCGGTTCGAGTGCATCGCCTTCCACAACCTCAACCTGGTCAAGCCACTCGCGACCGCTCAACCGGCTCCTGTCCCTGGTCATGGCTCGGACGTGATAGCCTTCATCAACCAGGGCGGGGGTTAAGCGGCCACCGATATAGCCGGTGGCTCCAGTTACAAGCAGCCTTTTCATCAGGCGTTACTCCACTTTGCTTCCATAAACATTGTTTGCACCGGATCGTTCGCGCTTTCCTGGTCCGCTTTGTTCTGATTTGCCGTCGATGGCCTACGAGCGAGATTCAAGTTCGTCAATTGCGTTTCGGACCACCTGGGCGCTTTGACGGAGCTTGTCCCATTCCTCCTGATTGAGCGGTTTGGGGAACGTATCCAGGATGCCTTGACCGCCGATCAGGCGCGGCAGTGAGACGGTGACATCTTCGACCCCGGCGACCTCGGGAGTCGGCGTGCATACCGTCAGAATCGCTCTTTGATCATTGAGCACGGCCTTACCGATGCGTGCCAATGCGCTGCCGATGCCGTAATAAGTGGCGCCTTTCCCTTCGATAATCTCATACGCCGCCTCTCGAACCTCACGCTCAATTCGGTCCCAGTCCTCCTGGCAGCCTACCCCTCGTTTCTTGCAGAATTCTTCAAGCGACATTCCCCCAATGGTGACCAATGACCAGGCGAGCACTTCTGAATCGCCGTGCTCGCCGATGACATATGCGTGCACGTGCTGCGAGTCCACCCCCAGATGCCCGCCAAGCAAACTGCGAAATCGGGCGGTGTCGAGGGTGGTGCCCGAACCCAATACCCGACTCGATGAAACGCCTTCTTCGGTTGCGAACTTGGCGGCAAAATGTGTCAGAATATCGACGGGATTGGTGGCCACCACCAGTACTGCCTCTGGCGCATGCTTCAATACCTGGGGAACAATTTGGCGAAAGATGCCGGCGTTCCGCTGGAGTAAATCAAGCCGACTCTCACCGGGTCGCTGGTTGGTGCCGGCCGCTAAGATCACCAATCGACTTCCATCCAAATCCGAATAATCACCGGCTTGAACCCGCATTGGATTGGCAAATGGAACTGCATGCAGCAGGTCGCTGGCCTCCGCCCGTGCTCTGGCTTCGTCTTTATCGACCAATACGATCTCGCGCCCGACACCCTGCATGATGAAAGCATAGGCCGCCGTCGCACCGACGAAACCGCTGCCAACAATCCCAATTTTCATTGTCGCAATCTCCTTTTCCGGCTATCTGCTTCGACTTCCGAGAACAAGGACTGGAAAGATCAACTCACCGATCCATATACCTCGAGTGCTCGTTGGCGGGCTTGCGCATGATCGACAATGGGC
>JBKHKF010000346.1:0-3197 GCA_046537745.1 Anaerolineales bacterium
GGATGGAACAGTCGAGGTGCGGACCTCGGCTGCCGAAATCGGCCAGGGTTTGGTGGCGGTGGCACAGGTGATCACAGCCGAGGAACTCTCCCTTCCACTGGAAAAAATCCGTGTTCTGCTCTCCGACACCGACCTTACGCCTGATGGCGGCCCCACCACCGCCTCCCGCCAGACCTATGTCACCGGGAATGCCATCCGGCACGCTGCCAAGGCCATGCGCGATGCCCTCTCGGCCTCGCTGGCCGAGAAGTATGATGTGCCGCCTTCGACGATTCGGTATGTTGAAGGCTTGGCTCAAGTGGACGGACACCAGGTCCCGCTGGGAGAAGCAGCCAAGCTGATGAAGCAGGAGGGCCGCCAGCCCAAAGCCAGCTACGAATACTGGGCCCCGGAAACCCAACCGCTAGGAGAAGACGGAGATATGCACTTTGCCTTTTCCTTCGCGGCTCAAGGCACCGAGGTCGAGGTCGATCGCCAAACAGGCGAGGTTTTCGTCCGCACTGTCATCGCCGTCAACGACGTCGGCACGGTGATCAACCCGCTGGGGCTGTTGGGGCAAATTGAAGGCGGTGTCATGATGGGCCTGGGCAACGCGTTGACCGAGGAGTTCATCCTGGAGGGAGGCCACGTTTTCAGCGACCGGCTGGCCCGATATCGGATGCCTTCCATCGAGCACACACCGGAGATCATCGCGATACCCGTTGAGCATCCGACGGCTGAGGGACCTTATGGCGCAAAAGGGATAGGCGAAATCAGCAGCATCCCCACCACGCCCGCGATCACCAATGGTATTTATAACGCCGTCGGGATCAGGGTTCGGCAGCTGCCCGTCGATCAGGATTGGCTGGCGAGGGAACTCAAGGCCAAACAGGCCGAAGCCTGAACAGAGAACTACGGCCCGGGGAGCAGCTCCTCAAGCGGCTGGTCTTGCGAGGAACCAAGCTCGAGCAAATATCTTTCCACCGGCCGGCGCCAGTCGATGCCAGTCTGCACCGGATCTGGATCCAGCGACTGCACCTCATAGTAGTTCGCGCCGTAGTAGATCACATCCGGGATCAACACATCCACGATCTCCGAGGGCTCCAACGCACTGCCATCGGGCCATTCGAGCCTATCCCCGGTCCTGTGCAAGCCGCCGAGCACCGGATCCCGCTGCCGGATCACCTGCGCCAGCTCCTCTCCCGTCAGTTGGATGTGGAACAACTCGTTATCCACTGGAAGCACGCCAATCATGGTCGCGGGCGTGATTGGGCCGGGCGCCATCGACTGCTGCACATAGCGCCGGCTGGCGATGGCCACCTCGGCATCCGGGTAGGCACGAAGCCAGGCCGTGGTCAGCAGCTGATCCATCAACTCTGAGCGCCGATCGAGGCCGCCCTCTGTGTAGCCGATGGGCTGCCATAACGAGGGATCGAGTTGCTCCCGCCAATAATGAATGCGCGCCTCGATATCTTCCAAACCCTCCCCGGGCCCATTGGAAAAGATTTCCGTTTCCATGGCCACGACCTGGTCGGCTTCTATATCGACGTACATCTCAGCCATGGCATAGCCGCGCAAAAAGTAACCGCTCTCGATTAACTGCACTCCCTGGACCGCCTCGTTATGTTCCTGGTGGCAATGCCCCCCGGCCATCAATGGAATGTCGAATATTCTGCCGACGTCCGCTATTTGCTGAAGTTCATTGTTGCAAACATGACCGATGATCAGAATAAGGTCAGTTCCCTCGGCCTGCACCTCCGGAATGATATCCAGGAGCACCTCTTCATAACGGCCGAAATTGAAACCCTGGACGTAGGAGGGGCGTGTGTCAATCCGGGTTTCCACCGTGGTCAGGCCGATGACGCCCACATGGATTCCATTGACCTCGACGATGGTGTATGGCTGGGCAAAATCGGGGATCTCGCCGGTTTCTCGATCACGGAGGTTGGCGGATAAGAACGGGAACTCGGATTGCTCGGCCCGGGCGCGAAGCGCTTCAACACCAAAGTCGAAATCATGATTGCCGATGGCAGCCGCGTCATAACCCATGCGGTTCATGATGTCCGCCATGGATTGGCCCTCGAGGGAAGTGGAAAGAGCTGGACCAGCCCACATATCGCCGCCGCTCAGGATTAGATAAGGACCATCCGTCGTGAGGCCGGCCTGCCGCTGCCACTTGGCCAGCATGCCGGCCGCCCCGGCCGTCTCCAGTGAAGGCTCCATCCAGCCATGTTCATCATTGGTATAGAGCACCACCAGGCGACGGACGGTTTCCGTCTCCCGAACCCAAAAGGTAGGTCCTGGCGCCAGGCCGCAGCCAGCTGAAACGAAGGCAGCCGTCGCCAGTACCCAAATGATTTTCTTCAGAGATCGCATGCGTTATCCGGAAACATTGCGTGGTTGGGCCCATCGAGACCCGGTTGTCTGAATGTTATACTCAAAAGGGAACCGCAGGTAAAGGGAAGGCCGGTCAACAACCATGGGAAACACTCTTTCCATCGATCTAGCCAGCCGCCGCTACCGCGATTTTGCCTTTGCCTTATTGGTGGAGGGCGATCCCAAGCCCCGCTTTATCAAGGCGCAGGATCTCGGCCTGGAAAACCCTCCCGAGCCGGAGCAATTGGCGGCCGTTCTCGAGGATTTCGCTCAATTGGAAAATGTAACAAACTTACTGCTGGACGGTTCCCAGGGGTGGCGGCACCCCGACTCCCCTATCGAACACATGCGGCTGGCGGAGCGTGTGCTGAACACGCCAGGGAAGACCGGCATCCCCGGGGAAGCCAAACCGGGCAACTATCTCAAATACATCCAGTTCTCTATCGACCTGTTCCATCACCTACGCGTGGACCACGGGTGGAGCCTGCTGAGGCAGGATTGGGCCCAAGGGCCACAGAAACGGTGGGCTGTTGAGGCCTTCCCCTCCACTTCCTGGTCGCTGTTGGGTCTGGATCGTCTTCCGGGCAAATCCAGAGCCGGCAAGAAGTTGGAAGCCTGGCGGAAGGATCTGGCACTGGTCACGGGTTACGATCTACCGAAGGATATGACCCACGATGAACTGCAGGCCGCTGTGGTGCTGCCACTCGGCCATTCACTGAACCAAAAACGCGAGGACCTGATGATCCTCGCCGGCGTTGACCCCATTATTCAAGACGACATCGTCTACGAGGGATTGATTGCCTGCCCCCGGCTGACGGCCGTTTAAGGGATCAGTCCAACTC
>JBKHKF010000347.1:0-3195 GCA_046537745.1 Anaerolineales bacterium
GCAACAGCGGCACCGAGGCTGTCGAGGCGGCCGTTAAGCTGGCTCGCCAGCACACCGGACGCCAGCAGTTCATCGGCTTCCTGGGCGGCTTCCATGGTCGGACCATGGGCTCGCTGGCCTTCACTGCCAGCAAAACCAAGTACCGACGCGGTTTCCTGCCGCTGATGAACGGGGTAACCCACGTCCCATTCCCCAATCCCTACCGGCCCATCCTTGACATGGGCGGCGCGGATTATGGCGAAACCGTCGTGCGCTATATCGAAGAGATTGTGCTGAAGACAGTGCTCCCGCCCGAGGATGTAGCAGGGATCCTGGTGGAGCCCATCCAAGGCGAAGGCGGCTATCTTGTGCCTCCCGATGGCTTCTTCCCGGCCCTGCGGGAGCTCTGCGATAAGCACGGGATCCTCCTTATCGTCGACGAGGTCCAATCCGGCGCCGGACGAACTGGCAAGATGTGGGCCATTGAGCATTGGGGGGTTGAACCCGATATCGTGGCCTCCGCGAAGGGACTTGGCTCCGGCATGCCCATCGGCGCCATGATCGCCAAAGCCAGCGTGATGAATTGGCCCCAGGGCGCGCACGGCAACACGTATGGCGGCAATCCCGTCGCCTGCGCCGCCACCCTCGCTACGCTGGACCTGCTGGAAGGTGGCTTGATGGAAAACGCCGCCAAGCAGGGAGACTACCTGATGGATGCGCTTACCGAAATTCAAACACGCCACCCATCCATCGGCCAAGTCCGCGGCAAGGGGCTGATGGTGGGCGTCGAATTTGTGCAGGACAAGGGATCCAAAGAACCGGCGGTGGAAGTGCGGAATGCCGTCGAGCGTTCGTCCTTTGAAAACGGGCTAGTCACCCTTGGCTGCGGCACCAGCACCATCCGGCTGGCACCACCGCTGGTCGTCGATCAGGAACAGCTCGATGAAGCGCTCGACATCTTCGAAGAGGCGATTACAGCGGCTGAGAAGAAGCATCTGAGCTAGCCTGATGCTCCCCGACTTTCGGATTCGACAGCGTGACTATCTGTTGGAAGTTGCCCGGTCACTGACCGAGGAACTCGACCTAAAGAAGCTGTTGGATCGGATTGTGCGGGTGGCAGCGGAGCTGCTGGCCGGACGCGCCAGCCTCATCGCCCTGCGCGAAGAGGGCAAATGGCGACTGGCCACATCCCATGGGATCCGGGGCGATTTCCTCAAGGGAGTGGATCGCTTGCTTCAGGATGTCCCGGACCACGGCGACGCAGCCCGGCACGAACTTCCCGAGGTGATGCAGCGGCTCCAGCGGATTACGGAAACTGCCTCCATGGGATTGCTGTCCAGCGTTGGCCTTCCCCTGGTCGCCCGTGGCGATGTCATCGGCGTCATCTTCATCTTCCGCGCCTACCAGGGTGCTTTCTCCAGGCAGGACAAGGAGATGCTACAGGCATTCGCCTCCCAGGCCGCCATCGCGGTGCATAACGCCCGTCTGTATACGCAGGCCACCGAACAGAGGCAGCACCTGAATGCGGTGGTGGATTCGGCGGCGGATGGAATCTTCATCCTGGATGATCGTTACCGCTTCACCCGGTTTAACCGCGCCTGCACTCAACTGCTGGGCTACCGGCAGTCCGAGGTCCTGGGCGAAAGGCATGACGACTTCATCCAATTCCGACATCGTGTGCTCGGCGATCCATTGAGCAAGGCGATTGAGCGCGGCTGGCCTTACCGCGACCGCGTCACCGTGTACGTCGAGGGGGAACTCGAACGCAAACCTGGTGACGCCATCAGCGTCGGCATCACCTACGCGCCTGTGCTTTCCGAGGACCGTCGCTTGATCAGCGTGGTGGGCAACATCCGGGATATCACGCGCTTCAGAGAAGCGGAGGAACTGAAGGACACCTTCATCTCCGTGATCAGCCATGAGCTGCGAACTCCGGTTGCTTTGATCAAGGGATATGTTGGAACCCTTCGCCGCGAGGACGCAGAATGGGACCCCGATGTAATTGGGGATAGCCTGGAGGTCATTGAAGAGGAAGCTGACCATCTCGCTTCCTTGATCGATGACCTGCTCGATGCTTCGAGGCTCCAGGCAGGAGCGCTCAGCCTAAACTTTGGTGAAGTTGCGGTGAACGAACTGGCCGAGCGCCAGGTGGAGCGATTCCGCTCCCAAGCCGAGATCCACGACTTTGAACTGGATTTCAACGAAGGGTTTCCGGAAGTCCAGGCGGATGAGGCCCGGCTCAATCAGGTGATCTCCAACTTACTCTCCAATGCGGTGAAGTTCTCAGAAGATGGCGGTGTCATTCGCGTGCAAGGAAATGTGCGCGACGATGAAGTGGTAATTTGCGTTCAGGATGAAGGCCCCGGCATCGCCCCTGATGATGCGCGCCATATCTTCGACCGCTTCTATCGCTCGCAAGAAACATCGGATAAGACGCCAGGCACCGGGTTAGGCTTATACTTATCAAGAGCCGTTGTGGAAGCCCACGGCGGTCGCATCTGGGTAGATACCTCCACCGAGGTAGGTGCTCGGATTTGCTTTTCGTTACCCATTCAACCGGAAGAGTACTAAGGACAGGTAGTTAATTTATGGCTCAAAGTGTTACTCAGATTCGCTGCCCGAATTGCCAGACGCCAATACAGGCCAGCATCGAGCAGATCATCGACGTCGGCCAGGACCCGTCGGCAAAGGCGCGTCTGCTCTCCGGCAGCCTCAACCAGGTCGCCTGCCCGCAGTGCGGCTACCAGGGTCAGCTGGCAACACCGCTGGTCTATCACGACCCTGAGAAAGAGCTGCTGCTGACGTACATGCCGGCGGAAGTTGGCATGAATAAGGACGAGCAGGAAAAGCTCATCGGTCGCCTTATCAACCAAATCGTGGATCGGCTCCCGCAAGAGGAGCGGAAAGCTTATCTGCTTCAGCCCAAATCCGTGCTCACCCTGCAGGGCATGGTTGAGCAGATCCTTGAGGCGGACGGCATCACCAAGGAGGACATCGAAGCCCAACAGGAAAAGCTCCGTCTCTTTGAGCAGTTGATGCGAACGCCCGAGGATGACCTTGAGCAGTTCGTCCAGGAGCACGATGACGAGTTGGATCAGGAGTTCTTCCAGCTTGCCAGCCTGGCGCTGCAATCCGCCGAGGATCCACAAAGCCGGCAGGCGGCCGGCCAACGCCTGGAGGCCGCCCTGCGCCTGAGCGGTGTCGGCCAGCAGATCC
>JBKHKF010000348.1:0-3189 GCA_046537745.1 Anaerolineales bacterium
ACGCTTTTGGCGGGCGGAGGGGAAAGTTGATTTCGACGGTGAGCACTACCAACTTAACGGAGCCAAAACGGGTCCGGCTCCCTGTCATCCAATTCCGCTGTGGATTGGTGCCTACGGACCGCGTATGCTCGGTCTCACCGGACGATCAGGCGATGGTTGGATCCCTTCCTTAAGCTATCTGCCGCCGGAGAAAGTTTCGGATCGGCAGGCGCGCATCGATGAGGCTGCAGAGGAGGCGGGTCGATCGCCGGGTGAAATCCGCCGGGGTTACAACCTGATGGGACATCTGGCGGCGCCTGGTGTGACCACAAAACCAAAAGCGGAGGCGGATGGCGTTTTGACGGGCGATGTCTCAAGCTGGATTGAGAGGATCGTGGGCTATCATCTTGAACTTCGCATGGACACGTTTATTTTCTGGCCTGTCGCGGGCCAAGAGCGGGAGCAGGTACAGGCCTTTGCCCAGGAAGTGGTCCCCGCGATCAAGGAAGAAACGGCCAAATCGTGAAACGATTATTGGAAAAGTGCTGTTGGCGGCTCCGATTTGATATGAGAGTGCCGCCTGACAAGCAGGCATGTGCAACGAGGACGGGAAGGAATCAATGAAAGTACCTATTACATGGCTCCGAGAATATGTCGATTTCGATATATCCATTGAGGAGTTGGCGCACCGCCTCACGCTGGCCGGGTTGGAGGTTGAGGAAATCCGGTATGTGGGGTTGCCCTTGCCAACGGAGGCAGTGGCGGTTGATGGCACCAGTTCCCAGGCCGTGGAAACGGCCATCTCCGGCCTGGCCTGGGATCCCGAGAAGATCGTTGTTGGTGAAATCCGTGAGGTCATGCCCCATCCCGACGCTGATAGGCTGGTTTTGTGCCGGGTGTTCGACGGGCAGCAGGAGCACACGGTGCTGACGGGTGCGCCAAATTTGTTCGAGTACAAAGGCCAGGGACCGTTGGATTCGCCGCTGAAAGTGGCTTATGCCAAGGAGGGCGCCCGGCTCTACGATGGGCACGCCAGCGGCTGGGAGTTGATGACGCTGGAGCCGGTAACAATCCGGGGCTTTGAATCCTCCTCGATGGTGTGCTCCGAGAAGGAGCTTGGCATCTCCGAAGCGCATGAGGGGGTGATTATCCTGGACCAGGATGCAGAGGCAGGCACACCGCTGGCCGAATACATGGGCGACGCGGTCCTCGACATCGCCATCACGCCTAACATTGCCCGCAATGCCAATATTTTTGGCGTGGCGCGAGAAGTGGCTGCGCTGTTGGACGTCCCGCTGGAGGAACCTGATTACGAACCGGATTGGCAGGACGCATCCATCGAAGGTCGAGCGGCTATCGAAATCATGGAGCCTGAGCTGAATCCCCGATTTGTGCTCGGGCTCATCGAAGGAGTCGAGGTGGGACCCAGTCCTTACTGGGTTCAGCGCCGGCTTCGCTTGGCCGGCACACGGCCGATCAATAATCTGGTTGATGCCACCAATTACGCCATGCTGGAATTGGGCGAGCCGCTGCACGCGTTCGATTACAGGCTGCTCAAGCAGCGGGTTGATGGCGACGCGCCAACCATTATCACGCGCACGGCTGAAGCCGGTGAGACCATTAAAACGCTCGATGATGTGGAGCGGGAGCTGGATGAGTTCACGGTGCTGGTGGCGGACAAGGCTGGCCCGCTTTCCATTGCCGGGGTGATGGGCGGGGCTGAGACCGAAGTGCACGAGGAAACCACAGCCGTGCTCCTGGAGGGCGCGACCTGGGATTTCATCAACATTCGGATGACTACCGCTGCGCAGCGTATGAATTCAGAGGCTTCCTATCGCTTCTCGCGCGGCGTGCATCCATCGTTGGCCCGGTTGGGTGTGCTGCGTGGACTGCGGCTCATGCATCAATTTGCCGGCGGCGAAGTGTCCCGGGGGCTGATCGATGAATATCCCCTGCCGCCAGAAGTGCCCGAGGTTGAATTCGATGAGGCTGAGGTCAGGCGCTGGTTGGGGGTGGGCCTGGCGGCGGAACAGGTGGCGGAGCTGCTTGAGCGGCTGGAATTTGAGGTAACGGTGGACGGTGAGAAGGTGAAAGCTATCCCACCCGATCATCGGCTGGATATCGGCTCAGGCATGGACGGGGTGGCCGATGTGATGGAAGAGATCGCCCGGATCTACGGCTACGACCGGCTTCCGGTGCGTTTGATGGAGGAGGGGATTCCGATCCAGCCCGCCGACGAGCAGCTGGTGCTCGAAGAGCGGGTTCGAGACCTGCTGGTGAACCTGGGCTTGCAGGAGGTCGTCAGCTATCGCTTGACAACCCCCGAACGAGAGGAACAGGTGCGTGCCCCGGGCTCCCCGCCGGATGAACGACCTTATGTTCGCCTCGCGAATCCGATTTCTTCCGAGCGGGAAGTCATGCGGCACAGCCTGTTAGCGAGCTTACTGGAAACGATGGAGGCGAACGCACGGGTGCGGGGGCGCATCGCGATATTTGAGCTGGGAAATGTCTACTTGCCCGTATCAGGGGAGGAGCTGCCTGCAGAGAAGCTGAAGCTGGCCATCGGCCTCCATGGTCGCCGTGATGATCCAACCTGGATCGACGAATCGGAAGGAGCGATGGGTTTCTTCGATCTTAAGGGCATTGTGGAAAGTCTGATGGATGGCCTGGGGGTCGAAAATGTCGATTACCGGGCGGTGGAGCATGAAAGCTTCCATCCGGGTAAATGCGCTGAACTTCGCGTGGAAGGCGAGCAGATGGGGGTGTTCGGCGAGCTGCATCCATTGGTGGCGGAGCGCTATGATTTTGCCGAGGCACCGGTGATCGCGGCCGCTTTCGATCTACCCAAGCTGCTGCGTCATATCCCGGAGCGCTCGGAGCTTGAGCCGGTGCCCGCCTTCCCGCCGGCGCTTGAAGATTTGGCGATAGTGATCGACGAAGAGATTGGAGCCGCCGAGGTAGAAAAGGTGATTTACAAGGCGGGCGGAGAACTGGTGACGGATGTACGGTTGTTCGACCTCTACCGGGGTGATCAGATTGGCGAGGGAAAGAAGAGCTTGGCCTATTCATTGGTGTATCAGGCCAGTGACCGCACCCTGACCGACGAAGAGGTCGCTCACGTCCGCCAGGCGATCGTTGAGGCGCTTATGAGTGACTTAGGGGCAAAGCTCAGGGCGTAGCCGGCCCGTGTCCGGTGAATCAGGCTTCGGC
>JBKHKF010000349.1:0-3187 GCA_046537745.1 Anaerolineales bacterium
GACCAGGTGGTGTGCATTTGCAAATCCCCCTTCAGATCACCCTGATCGATGAGTTCTGGTAACGCCTCCCGGGCAGCCGCTTCAATTTCCCCCCGGTCCTGCCGAAGCTCAGGAGGGATCCAGGGTAAATCCACCTGCCTATAAACGGCCTCTTCCGTCTCGCCGGCGACCCACTCGCCTGCCCAGGGATCTTCTTCCTCCTCTTCCGCCAGCCCCCCCACATCAAAAACACCGTACTCGGAGATCCTCAAATCCCGGTCGAGCGCCCGCTGGCGCAGGTTGACGTTGTGCGCTTTCGAACCGGTGAAATAGACGAGAGCCGCGCCGAAGCTTCTGGGCTCCAGGATGCGCAGGTCCACGTGAAGACCGCTCTCCAGCCGGATGGTGCCGCGAGTTTCGCCGGCGGCCATCACCTCATCTGTGGATTCATACTCGGTGAAATAAGTCATCAATTCTTCTGGATCTTCGGAGGCGATCGCCAAAATGTCGATATCGCCCACGGTTTCCTTCCGGCGTCGATAGCTTCCGGCGACCTCCAGACGCTCGACCCCCGGCGCCTGCTCAAGGTATTCGACCAGGGAGCCGACAAATTGATCGGCCTCCGCCAGGAGCCTCCGCTGCTCCATGCCCGTGTAGCGCTCGATTTCCTCCAGGATGCTCTGCTGGGTTTTTTGGCCGAAGCCATCAAGCTCTTTAATCCGGTCATCCTGCGCGGCTTGCTCAAGCGTGTCCAGATCAACAATGTCCAGCTCCTGCCAGAGCCTTTTGGTGCGCTTCGGACCCACACCCTCCAGGTTCATGATCTCGATCAAGGACTCGGGCACCTCCTGGGCTAAGTCCTCATATTGCTCCATGGTGCCGGTCTCGGCAATTTCAGCGATGTGCGCCCGCATGTCCTCTCCGATGCCGTGAAGCTCCGTCAGGTCCTCCCCCTCTGCCAGCGCTTTCTCGATAGGCCGGGGGAAAGTATTTATCGTCCGTGCCGCCTCTCGGTAGGCTCGCACCCTGAATCGATTGGCATCCTGAATTTCGAGCAGGTCGGCGTAGCGACCTAAAACCCTTGCAATCTCAGAATTCGCCATTCCTTCGCTTCCTCATCCTCTACTCCAGCGACACACCCTTACCCTTCAACAGCTCCTTGAAGGCCTGCTCATCCAGCGTTTCCACCCCCTCTTGCTGCGCCTGGTCCAATTTGGAGCCCGGATCCTCGCCCACCACCACATAATTGGTTTCGCTGCTGACCGAGGAGGTGGCGTCCCCGCCGTGCCGCTCCACCAAGTCCTTGGCTTCCTGACGCGTCCAAGATTCCAGTCCACCAGTGAATACGAATTTCAATCCCTCTAGCGGCGTCTCCTCCGGCACCTCCGGCACCACGAGTTCGAGCTCCGCCATCAGCTCACGTATCATTTTCCGGGACTGCTCGTCCTGGAAAAAATCATGAATGACCTCGGACATCATGCCGCCGATCCCTGAAACCTGCCGGATCTCATCGGCGGAAGCCTCCAGAAGACTCTCCATCGAACCAAAGTGATTAGCCAGATCCCTGGCAACCGTGGTGCCCACTTCAGGGATCCCCAAGCCGTAGAGGAAGCGCCGCAGCTCCACCCGCCTGGCCTCCTCCATAGCCTCGTTAAGCTGTTGGGCGGATTTCTGGCCGAATCCCTCCAGTTGCTCAATGTCCTCGACCTTAAGTTCAAACAAGTCAGGCAAGTTTGCCACCAGCTCTTGATCCACCAGCAGTTGAGCTGTCTCCTCACCAATCCCTGAAATATCCAGCGCCTCGCGGGAGGCGAAATGCTCCAATCGACCCGCCAGCTGGGCCGGGCAGTCGTAGCTGTTGGGGCACCGGAGAAAGGGGCCCTGGCGGACCAACTCGGTGCCGCAGGAAGGACAGGTCTCCGGCAGCTCGAAGGGCGCTTGTCGCTGCTCACCTTCCTCCGCGATGCGCTCCACCACCTCCGGGATGACATCGCCGGCCCGCTGCACGCGAACTCTGTCGCCAGGGCGAATATCCTTCTCCTTGAGCTGTTGCACGTTATAGAGGCTCGCCCGGCTGATGGTAACTCCGCCGATTTCAACGGGACGCAGCTGCGCAATCGGCGTAACAATACCGGTTCGCCCCACGCTTGGGATGATCCGCTCCACCCGGCTGATCTCTTTTCGAGGATGAAACTTGAATGCAAAGGCCCAGCGAGGATGATGCGAGGTTGCGCCAAGCACCTCTCGGGCGCCCAGATCATTCAACTTGACGACCACGCCATCAATCTCAAAGGGGAGTTCGTCCCGCTGCTTCCGCACCTCGGCATGGTAAGACACGACATCTTCTATCGTCTCGGCCAATTCAGCCATGTCGCTCACCTTGAATCCCCATTGGTGCAGACTCTCAAGCACATCCCATTGGGATTGAAGCTGCTCGCCTTCAAGCTGAAGGATGTCGTACACAAAAATATCCAACGGTCGCTCTGCCGTTATCGCTGGATCAAGCTGGCGCAAGCTGCCAGCGGCCGCATTGCGCGGATTGGCAAAGGGTTCCTTGCCATCGTTGATGAGCGCCTCATTCAGGTCTTCGAAATCCGCAATGGACATGAGCACCTCCCCTCGCACTGACAGGAAGGAGGGCGCATTTGCTTTGGATCGAAGCTTCAACGGGAGTGAGCCGATGGTTCGAAGGTTCTCTGTTATTTCATCACCGGTCTGGCCGTCACCCCGCGTCGCGCCTCTCACAAGGTCGCCATCCTGGTAAACAATTTCCACCGAAGCGCCGTCAAACTTCGGTTCGACGAGATAGGACGGCTCCTGAGCCCCCTCCAGTTCTCTCACCACGCGGTCATGAAAGGCCCGCAGTTCCTCCTCTTGATGGCTGGATTGCAAGCTGAGCATTGTGGCGGCATGTTCGACGTCGGGCAGCGAGTCCACCGGCTGGGCCCCGATCCGTTGGGTCGGTGAGTTCGGCGACTGAAGCTCCGGATTCTGCTGTTCCAACTCCTGCAGTTCCTGAAAGAGTGCATCGTATTCTTCATCGGAGATTTCGGGGTCATTTTCAACGTAGTAAAGGTAATCATGGCGCCGGATCTCGTCCCGCAGCTCTTCGATCCGCTCCGCCGCTTGATCACGATCCATCAGCTGCTCTCCTTCGAATCCAGGTTCCGCCTCCGCTCCAAGAGTTCATTTCTGGCGATGCCTGAGC
>JBKHKF010000350.1:0-3182 GCA_046537745.1 Anaerolineales bacterium
CCCGGGTGGATGCCGTCGACGATGAATGGGACCAGTTCGCGAATTTCGCGGTCTATGATGAATTCACCCGCGCATGGCTGACTGGCTGCCGCCGCGTCCTCAAGGAGGACGGGGCACTCTGGGTCATCGGGACCTATCACAACATCCATCGGGTGGGCCGGATCCTGCAGGACCTTGGCTTTTGGTTCCTCAACGATGTCATTTGGATCAAGACCAACCCCATGCCTAATTTTCGCGGTGTCCGTCTGACAAATGCCCACGAGACTCTGCTGTGGGTGGTTAAGGAGGAGGGCGCTTCCTACACCTTCAACTATCACGCCATGAAGCGATTTAACGATGGCAAGCAGCTGCGCAGTGATTGGTTCTTGCCGGTATGCAGCGGCAAGGAGCGGCTGAAGATGGATGGAAAGAAGGTGCATTCCACCCAGAAGCCAGAGGCGCTGCTTTACCGGGTCATCCTGGCCTCCAGCGACCCCGGTGATTTGATTCTTGATCCCTTTTTTGGCACCGGGACCACCGGTGTCGTGGCGAAACGCTTGCATCGACGCTGGATTGGAATTGAGCAGGACCAGGATTATGCCGAGGCAGCCAGGGAGCGGATTGAAGCGGTGGAGCCGGAACCCTACGACGAAGAGCTTTTTGAGGTTCGGGATAGGCGCCGGCGTTTGCCGCGTGTGCCCTTCGCACAGCTGCTCGAATTGAGCTTGATCCGACCCGGCCAGAGCCTGTTCTTTAATGCCACTCGAGAAGCGGAAGCCAGGGTCAAACCCGATGGCAAGCTGGTGTTGGATGATTTCGAGGGATCCATCCACCAAGCAGCCAAGCATCTCAGCAATGGAAAGCCTACCAACGGCTGGGATCACTGGTTCTTCGAAAATACGGAAGGCGATCTAAAGCTCATCGACGAGTTGCGCCAGGTTGCCCGTAAAGAGCTCGGACTCCTCTGAATCAAGAAGAGCACCCGCGTGGGTGCTCTTCTGTGCCTTGAAGGCTGGTGCCGAGACTCGGATTCGAACCGAGGACCCCGCGATTTTCAGTCGCGTGCTCTACCAACTGAGCTATCTCGGCACGCTTGGCGATTGTAACCGTCGCCTATATAGGTGTCAAGCTTGATGAGCCTGAAGCCGTGTTTTACTTCTCCACGGAACGATCAGCGACCTATCGGAGCTTCCAGGTTTGGGATCTCAGCCTGAGCCGCCTGGTTGACGTCCGGGTAGACTCGGGCGCCGACTGCCTCCAATTCGGCCCGCTTGGCTGGGTGCTGGCTGATCCCAATCAGCTCGATATTAATTCTGACGTCGATGTTCTTCAACGAATCAACCGCAGACAGGCCGCTTCGAAGACCTCGGGCCGAGTCCTCGAACACGAACACCTGGGCTGTATCCAGGCCGCGCCAGAAGGAGTCCGGTTCCGGTGCCTCGGAAGCCAGATCCCACGCGGCCATCATGGCCTCAGCCTTCGGCCGACCAAGAGCGGCAGCCAGCGCGCTCAACGCGTGCACGGGCGATGGCTTTAAAAACGTATCGGAGGGGACGCTCTTCTCGAGAGCCAGCCATCCCAGGTCGCCGCTGCCGATGATGGGGACACCTTCCAGTCCAACGAGGCGTGCGCCGATTTCCGCCTCGGGGGTGTCCTTGTGGCCGGTAGGTGGAGTGGAAGGCCGGTTGGTGAAAATCGCTGCGGCATGGCCCTCCATGGAAATCCGGCGTTGAAGCGAAGCGGCAATTTCGGGCGCGAGGCTGGGCTGATCGTACCGGTGCAGGTAGCTTTCGATATCGAAGACAGATGAGATTTCGTAACTGGACTGGTAGGTCTCGCTGCCCAGAACGAATTCCTGGATCGTACGGAAGATGACGCTGTCGACCGTGCGCGCGGTATCAAGGATGTGCAAAATGGCTTGACGCTGATTCGACGGCAGATCGCTTGTGCGCTCCGACATGATCTCCTTTGCACGATCCAGCGGTGTTCGATCCGGGTTAAGCTTGGCCAGATGTTTGAAGACAGGGCCAATAGGCGGCGGGGGTCGCAGGGAGTCATCCTGCAACTCCAGTGTTAGCTTTTTGGGGAGCGGGCGATATCGAGCAGCCGGATCCGCCATCAGGATAGCCGCAGTGATCGCGGCCATTTCCCACTCGCTGGTGACTCCGGCCGCCTCAATCTCCTCGATGGCTGTGTCGGAGAAGTCGGGTGATTGATAACCGAGAGCCCCGGCCACAGCTGCGATGGCCCGTTGCAGCGCTCGCCGATAACCGAGCGGGGACAGCAGAACGTTGTCCATATCGAGCAGCAGGATTTCTTTCATCCGCTGGCTTTCTCTTCGGCTGCAGCGGCCCCCCGTCGTTTCCTCAGCTCCTGCCAGATGAGCTCCAGAGAAATACCACGCGAGACGAGCAGGACCAGCCAGTGGTACAGTAGGTCTGCGCTTTCTTCAATTAATCGCTCTTCTCCCTCTTGATGGGCCGCCTGGATCAGCTCAAAAGTCTCCTCATGGATCTTCCGGAGGATTTGCTGCTCCCCGGCGGTCAGGAGTGAATGGGTATAGGATCCAGCAGGTGCCTGCTGCTTTCGATCCAACAGCACCGTGTAGAGTTCATCAAGCATCGGCGCCCTCCAGTAGAGTGAAGAAGCAGCTCGTATGTCCTGTGTGGCATGTAGGTCCTGACGGATTGGCTTTCACCAACAACGTGTCTTGATCGCAATCCTGCCAGATCTCCTGGAGTTCCAGCGTGTTGCCAGAGGTCTCACCTTTTCGCCATAATTTCCGGCGACTGCGGCTCCAGAAGTGGACCTGGCCGGTCTCCTGTGTGGCCTCCAGGGCTTCCTCATTCATCCAGCCAACCATTAGAACTTGCAGGCTGTCGGCGTCCTGAATCACGGCCGGGATCAGGCCATGTTCGTCAAATTGCAGTGGTTTCATCGTTTGCGTATTGGTCAACGGTACCTCCCGATTGGATCGGTCGAATCGACAATCCTTGCGCGATCAAATGTCCTTTGACCTCGCCGATGGTCAGAGTTCGATCGTGAAATAGCGAAGCTGCCAGGGCAGCGTCCGCCTGTCCCTCGGTCAGCACTTCGGCGAAGTGCTCGAGATTTCCGGCGCCACCGCTTGCAATGACGGGCACCGGAACTCGCTCCACCACCCGTCGGGTGAGTTCAATATCATAGCCATCCAACGTTCCGTC
>JBKHKF010000351.1:0-3181 GCA_046537745.1 Anaerolineales bacterium
CCCAAGGAATTGCGCGATGAAGGTGGATGCTGGCGCTTTGAAGACCAGCTCGGGGGGGCCGAGCTGCTCCAATCGCCCCGCCCGCATCACCCCCAGCGAATCCCCCATGAAGAGCGCTTCCTCCTGATCGTGTGTGACGAAGAGCACAGTCGTTTCTATTTGTTTCAGGATGAAACGAACCTCATCTCTTATCTTGCTCCGTTGATCGGCATCCAGATTTGAGAATGGCTCATCCATCAATACGATGAATGGTTCCGGTGCCAGTGCACGGGCGAGCGCCACGCGTTGGCGTTGACCGCCGGATAATTCATGCGGGTAACGATCATTCGCTTTGGGCAGCCGGATCAGGTTCAATAGATGCTGGACCCGGGCTCGCTGCTCCTCTTTGGGCAAATCGGTGAGGCCAAAGGCGATGTTTTCGCCGACGGTGAGATGCGGGAACAGGGCATGACTTTGAAACACCATGCCGATGTGCCTTCGCTCGGGCGGGATGAAAAGACCGGGGTCGGCTACTGGCTGCCCTGAAATGATGACCTGGCCTTCTTCAGGCTGCTCAAAACCCGCGATGAGTCGGAGCAGGGTGGTCTTGCCGCAGCCGCTCGGCCCAAGGACAGCCAGGATTTCACCTTTGGCAACCTGCAGAGAGACATCACGAACCGCGGCTACTTCGCCAAAACGCTTTGAAATATGTTTCAACTCAACAATGGTTTCCGTCATGATTCCTTGATTCTCTGTCCAAACACCAAAATCGCCATAGGCACCGAGGAGGTGAGCAAGAGCACCAACGCTGGCGCGGCCGCCTGCGCGAAAAATGCCTCCGACACCGCCGACCAAACCTGGGTTGCCAGCGTTTCAAACCCCAAGGGGCTTAACAGAAGAGTCGCCTGCAGCTCTTTCATGGCAGTCAGGAAAACCAGCGCCAAGCCCGCCAACATGCCGGGCTGGATCAAAGGCAATGTTACCTTACGGAACACTGCAATTGGGGAACGACCCAGGCTGAGGCCGGCTTCGTGCAGACTATTGGGCACCTGCAGCAGCGAGGTTCGGACTGATCCTGTGGCCTGTGGAAGGAACAGGATGGCATAGGCCAGCAACAGCATCGGCAGTGAACCATAAAGAATCGGTGCGTAGCGAGCGCCAAAGAATACCAGCGACAGCGCGATCACAATGCCGGGCAGTGCAAATCCGAGGTGAGAGACCCGCTCGATCCAGCGAATTCGGCGCCCGGAGCGTCGGCTCAAGAGCACAGCCACCGGCAGTGCAAAAGCGAGCGTGATCACGGCGGCCAGCGCGGAGGCGATCAGCGAATTGCGGGTGGCGTCGAAGATCGGCATCAGCTGCTGTTGGCTCTGAATCCCGCGGACAAGCCAGTAGCCCAATACACCGGCTGGCAGCAGCAATGCCAGCGAGAGCAGCCCGGCGCAGAGCAGGAAGGCCGGCCAACGCCAACTACCCAGTTTGATGCGGGTAAGCCTTTGACTTTCACTTCGCTCCTGCGCGTAGCGCTCGCGCTCCACCGGCCGGGTGCGTATTTCCAAGGACATAAGCAACAAACTGATGACCACCAGCACCAGGGCCAGCGCAGCCGCCGTGCTTCGATCGAAGGCGGACTGGTACTGGATGTAGACAGCGCGGGTAAAAGTGGTGAAGCGCATAATGGAGACCGCGCCGAAATCCCTCAGGCTGTACAGCGCCACCAAGAGCACACCCCCGGTAAGCGCGGGCCGGAGCAGCGGCAGTGTCACGCGGAGGAAAGTGGCCACTGGACCGAGCCCGAGGCTGCGGGCCGATTCTTCCAGTGCCGGGTCCATCCGGTTGAGCGCAGCTTGCACCGGCAGCAGGACGTAGGGGTAGCTCAGCAGAGTCAAGGCCAGGAAGGCGCCAGGAAAGCCATAGATGTCGGGTAAGCGCTGAACACCGATCAAGTTTTCGAGCCAACCTTGGACCAGCCCGCGCGGCCCGAGGGCGCCGGCGAGCAGATAAGCGCCGACGTAGCTGGGGATTACCAGCGGCAGTGGTCCTAGAAGTTGAAGCCATCGTCGTCCGGGGATGTCGGTACGGATTGTCAGCCAGCCATAGCCCGTCGCGATGATGGCCGAGGCGCCAGCGACAGAACCGGCCAGCGCCAGACTGTTGCCGAGAATTCCAAGAGTCCGGTCCCGCAACAGCAGATCCAGGGTGTCTTGACCCCCCTGGGCCGCGCGAAGTATCAGGTAAAGCAGCGGCAGCAGCACCGCAGCGAGCACAAGCCCCGTGGGTAACCACAGAAGCAAGGCTCGCTGCAGGCTGCGACGGCCGCTGCCCGACCGTCGATGGGATGCTGAAGTGTTCAGTTCGGCTTCCGCCGCCATCTGGTTAAGGTAGTGCCCCCGCCTCACGGAGCAGCCGCAGTGTACCCTGCAGGTCCGAGAGATCCGCGAGATCGATTTCTGTTGTATTCAATTGGCTGAGGGGCGTCAGCTCCGGCTGCGCCGGAACATCATCCGCCAGCGGGTACTCGTAGGTCTCCTCAGAGAAGTACTGCTGCGCCTCTTCGGACAGCAGGTAGTTCACGAGTTCGAGCGCTGCTTCCTGGTTGTCCGAGCTTTCAAGGATCCCCACGCCGGCCACCATCACCAATGCGCCGGGGCCGCCACCGGGCAGGAAGTAGTTGCGCGCCAGGAAGCTTTCACCCTCTTCCGAAAGGAACCGATACAAGTAGTAGTGGTTCACAAATCCGGCGTCGATCTCTCCGCTTCCAACCGCCGCCACAATGGGTGTGTTGCCATCATAGACCTCGGGGTTGTTTGCCAGAATTCCCTGGAGCCACTGACGGGTTCGTTCGTCGCCCCACTGCGCCCGCATGGCGGTCACCATGGTCTGGAAAGAGGCGTTGGTTGGCGCCCATCCTAAACGGCCTTCCCATTCTGGCTCTGTGAAGCCCTCAAGGCCCTCGGGAAGATCATCCACATCGACTTCGTTTTGGTTGTAGACGACCACTCGGGCGCGGCCGGAGATGCCGATCCAATGAGCCTGAGGATCACGGAATCTAGGATCCACCCTTTCCAACGTCTCCTGAGGCAGGGCGATGAAGCGGTCGGTTAGGGCTCCCAAACCGCCCGGGTCCTGTGCAAAGAAGACATCGGCAGGTGAGTTCTCACCTTCCTCAGCGATGGTGGCTGCCAACTCGGCGGTCTTACCC
>JBKHKF010000352.1:0-3171 GCA_046537745.1 Anaerolineales bacterium
GTCAGGGAGAGTCCAAAGCCGAGGGCGACGGCGGCAACCTGGAGCGGGAAAATCCATTCAGTGGGTATCAAATAGCCAACATCCCAACGTGGCTGCTGGCCAAGCCAGGCCAAGCCATGATCCAGAAGAAAGTTCTGTAGCACCGGAATGATGGTCAGGGCGCCGATGACGAAGTGAAAGCCATAATGTGCCAGCCAGATGCCGATACCCATGGGCACAAAGGCAGGCGCGAAACGGGCGGCGTAGTCGCGGGACCTTTTGCGCTTATCCGCCGGAGTCAAGGTGCGACTGATATACCCGCCGCCGAACAGCACAACCGCCGGCAACCCTATCATGCCGACCAGCAGAATGAGAAGCAGTGCTGCCTCCTGGCCCTGGAAGCCGAGCGTATCCGAGAGCCACTGCTGGAGCTCATATACCGGCGGCACCATGCCGAATGCATTGAAAAAGCCCATGAAGCTGAGTGCAATAATCAAGAAGGCGAGATCCCAGCGGGCGCGCAGTGGCTGGAGCATCTCCTGCCAGGGCTTTCGGGATGAGAGGGCGACATTGTCATACGGACAGGCCCGGGCGCAATCCAGGCAGAATGTGCAGTTCAAGTTAGAAGTTATTTGCGGTACGAAAAGCTCCGTCCCGCAGCCGGCGACCTCGGTGCTGCCGTTCACGCATTCCTTACCTTCACATTCATGGCAAACCTGGCGGTCTCGGGCGGTGATTTGGAAAGGCGAAGCCATCGAATACACAAAGTTGAAGGCACCCAGGGGGCATACATACTTGCAGAAGGCTGATTCACTGAAGATAGCTTCAAGCGCGAAGGAGCCAATGAAATAGGCGACCGCCACCCAGGCAGTGAGCCATGGACTGGCCCACAGATCCAGCCATTCGTACAGGAAGAAGATGAGAAAAAGCCCGGCGATGGATAGCCACTTGTTCCGGAGCGGGGCCGGCCAGCGCCAGCCCGCGATGGAGAGTTTGCGGGCTAACGTTCTGGGCAGGGTGAAGGGACAGGCGAAACAAAAGAGGTTGCCCAGCAGAAGCAGCGCCAACAGCACCAGGCCTCGATAATGCACCCAGGCAAGAATGGTGGCGCTGTTGGTGGAGGCAAGCTGGGGACCCGTCAATCCATCGTAAACAATGAGCCCTGCAACTGCCAGCAGCAGCAGCTGGAAGGCCAGCCGGCCCCAGCGCCAGCGCAGAACACGACCGAGAAGGGGCAAACGCAATATGTCAAGAGCCGTTTCCGGTTGATGAAGTTCAGAACTGGCAGAGGTCATTATTCCGACATGTCCATTCCGCCTTCAGCCGCATCGGAGCTGACGTTCACTTCCAGAGTGCGCACAATCTGGCGGCCATCCGGCAGTTGGCCAGAAACGGTCAGAATCCAATCGCCAGCCATGCTCCAGCTAAACGGGGTCTCATAGACACCGGGCGCCATTTCCACGGCTACCCCAAACTCGGGGGTCATACCTGGATGGGTCATATCCCCACGCACCTCGAGGCTGGCACCTTGGATCGGCGATCCAGACCCATCTTCCAGCGTGATTCTTACCACGCCGTCTCCCACCATTGCCGGCGAGGGTTGAAGTTCCATCGCCAAATTGGCTTCTGGGGCCTGGTCAACCTGCTGGCTTATGCGCCGGCAGGCTGGCATAAGTAAAATCAGCGCCAGCGTGAAGGCTAGAATGATCTTATGGATTCCGAATTTGGGCCTGCGCATCGATGGGGTCCTCGTGTTTGAATATGAGCTGGATTCGGATGGCTTGACCTTCTTCCAGACTGCGCTGTAGGTCGAGAAGCATGATGTGATATCCACCGGGTTCCAGCACAAGTCGTCCGCGGGCAGGGATTTCGATCATCTGTTGCCGCTGCATCTCGACGACTCCGTCATCGTGAAGAATGGATCGGTGGAGCTGGACCTCCGCCGAGGCGTCCGATTCAACTGCTACCAGCTGATCCGCGCCGCCGCGATTCTCAATCACCAGGTAGACGGCCGAATTTGCGCCTGGATCTCCCGGTCGAGCCCACGCTTCCAGCAACGCTAGATCCGGTTGCCCTGCGCATCCGTGGAGGAATGTCAACGAGAAGATAAGGATCGAGAGGATTTGAGGACGGCTTGTCATTACTGGCTCAGCAGGTGTTCGACATCCGCCAGGATCGCCTCTGGCGGTTCATCGAAGGTGTAGTTGGTGCGCAGCATGCCTTCGTTGTCGATCAGGAAGACGCGGGAGGTATGAGTCATGGTGTAATTTTCTTCATCCCCTGGATCGCGCTGTGCCAGCACGCCATATGCAGCTGTGACTTTCTCAAGTTCTTGCTCCGATCCAACCAAGCCTACGAAGTCGGGGTCAAACTTCGCGAGATAGCTGTCAACTCGTTCAGGGGTATCTCTGGCAGGATCGACGGAGATGAATACCACCTGCAGGTTCTCGGCGTCTGAACCAAGCTGTTCCATAACCCAGGCCAGTTCGGCCAGGGTGGCCGGACAAATGTCCGGGCAGTAGGTATAGCCAAAATAGACGAGGATTATGTCGCCTCGTTTGTCGCTCAGGTGGAATGGCTGGCCGCTGGTGTCCGCTAAGGTTATTTCAGGCGCTTCGCTGGCTGGTTCGTAGGGGCTTCCGTTCCATTCGTAGGATCCACTGCACCCAGCCAGCCACAGCGCCAGCAGGATTAGGTACCCTCGCTTCAACCTCATTTATTAACATCGCTCCCATTGAACTGCTCCGCCGGCCATTCTATCATGTGG
The DNA here is from genome assembly GCA_046537745.1 of Anaerolineales bacterium. Lineage (GTDB taxonomy): Bacteria > Chloroflexota > Anaerolineae > Anaerolineales > E44-bin32 > DASWJQ01. The sequence goes on from JBKHKF010000352.1 coordinate 2,747, forward strand.
CAGGTATCATTAATTCAACAGGGAATAAGGCAAGGAGAAACCATGGAATATCGACGGCTTGGCGGATCAGGTTTGAAGGTATCCGAACTATGTATGGGCACCATGCAGTTTGGCTGGACGGCGGATGAAGATACTTCTCTCCGCGTGCTTTCAGATGCCTTCGAGGCAGGCATCAATTTCATTGACACAGCCGACATCTATTCCCGTTGGGTCGACGGAAATCCGGGTGGAGTATCGGAGCGGATCATTGGAAAGTGGATGAAGGAGGAAGGGATTCCCCGAGAGCTGCTTGTATTGGCGACGAAGGCAAGAGGACGTATGGATGAAGGACCAAATCAGGAAGGCCTCTCACGCAAGCATCTCATGGAAGCCGTGGATGCCTCACTCGATCGGCTCCAGACGGATTATATCGACCTGTATCAGCT
>JBKHKF010000353.1:0-3161 GCA_046537745.1 Anaerolineales bacterium
CTCATCATCATCCGAAAGGCCAAATCTCGTCTGGAAGGGAGTGACAGGGACCAGTCGAACGTTCGCCTCCCGTCGGAGGATTTGCCCGGCCAGCTCTATCGCTTTCAACCAACGCGCCTCCTCCAGCGAATCCTGTTCCCAGTGCGGCACGCAGATCCATACGCGCAGGCGCTTATCGGGCATCACACCCAACAGCACCATAGGAAATTCCACGAGATTGAGCGCTCCCCACACAATAGATATCGCCAGGCGCCAAACCCCACCGACGACTCGTCCCACGTATGGCACCGTCAGCAGAATCTCGATTGGCCCTGCAAGAAGCACCAACGTCCAACCCAACAAACCGTCGAGCGCTTCTGAAACCGGTCCTATAGCGGAGAAAATAATGTCAATAAGAATGGCCAGCCCGCCTGCCAGCAAAACTCCCAGCCGCCATAATCCAGCCAGCAGTCCCCTTCCAACTCCTATTGTGCTCCAATGAACGTCGTCGTCGGCAGACGAATCCGCCTTTCGCCAGCGTTCGATCCGCTGAATCTGAGCCTCAATCTGCTCGCCAACTCTGCTCGCCATCAACCTCTTTACAGCCCCCCTTTCCCCAGCGCGCTCGGCTAACCTTTATCAGCTCCTGCCAATGCGGCCGGCATAATCCGGAATCACTCGAAGGTATTCTTCCTGGAAGCTAGGCGCCGCCATCAGAAAATCCGCGGTCGCCCTGTTGCTGGCCGTCGGGATGTTGTACAGCACCGCCAGGCGGAGGAGGGCCTTGACGTCAGGGTCATGCGGCTGGGGCTCCAAAGGATCCCAAAAGAAGATTAAGACGTCAATCGTCCCCTCGGAAATATGGGACCCAATCTGTTGATCACCCCCCAGCGGACCTGAGAGCAGGCTTGTGATGGGCAAATCCAGTTCCTTTGACAGCATGGATCCCGTTCCGCCGGTGGCGAAAAGTTCGTGAGATATGAGCTGTTCCCGGTGCGATTGAGCCCAATCCAGCAGGTCCTCTTTCCGGTGATCATGGGCCACCAACGCCAGCTTTTTTCTCCTCTCCATCTTGGCTGTTTTCAGCATGAAACACCTCCGGACTGCTTTTGCAAAGAAAAAGGGGACGGCATCCACCGTCCCCGGGTTGGTTGAATTTCCGAAGTTACGAGCCGAAGCCCAATGCGGTCAGCGGATAGTAAAGGATCTCGGGGTAGTAGGCATCCATAAACCAGATCACGCCGACACATACCACCAAAAGCAGTAGGCAGCCGCAGCCTGCCAGGAGCCATGTCCGCCGCCCCTCCCCCTCCTCTTCGCCTGCAGCCGGCGGCGGTGGGGCCGCCGCCTGGGCTGGTGGCGTGGGCTGCCGCTGTTCCGCTGGCTGTTGAGGCTGCCCCTGACCGGGCCCCGCCATGACAGTAGCCGCTGATTCAGCAGCCGCCGCTTCAAATGTTAGCGTGACATCTTCACCCAGGCCGACCAGGTCGCCTGAATTGAGCACACGGGGTGAAACCAGGCGCTCACCGTTGACGAAGCTGCCGTTGGTAGAACCCAAGTCCTCAAGGACGTAGCCCCCTGGCGTGCGCTTGATGCGAGCGTGCTGTCGCGAGACTTCAGGGTCCGCCAACACGATGTCGTTCGTAACATCCCGTCCTAGCGTGAGAACGTCTTTTTCCAGCTCAAAGGTCTCACCGGGATTTGGACCGGTTCTTTCAATAAGACGAAATGAAGATGAAGCCATTCGGTCCTCCTTAGCGCCATTTCTCTGATTCGTTAGTTTACAGTTTGCTCGAAATCAAGTCAACTGACCTGATCGTCATGGGGTTCTACGCGGAGCTGCAGGCCCTCCACAGCGGTGATCACAACCTGTTGGCCAGCCTCGACTACAGCGGACCCTTGCTCCAGTTCAGCCCGCCAGATTTCGCCAGCCACTTTGATCTTGCCCACCGGATCCAGATCGCTCTGCACAGTGACGACCTTTCCGATCAGCGCCTCCGAGCCAGTCCTGACGGGGCGGCCCTGCGCTCGCAACGCGGAACCGACAATCCACAGGAAAAAGGCGGCAGTGCCTCCGGCGATCGCCACCACCGCGCCGATGGACACTCTGAAAAAATCCGGCGATCCAGGCGAATTGAAAAGCACTAGGGCGCCTGCAATCAGGGTAATCATGCCCACTGCCGCCAACGCGCCATGGGTGGCTGCCTTAATCTCCAGGAAGAAGAGCACAAAGGCCGTCAAAACAAATATCAGGCCAAACCAGTTCACCGGCAGGATTCCAAGGCCATAGGCGGCTAATGCCAGCGAGACAACCCCAATGAAGCCAGCCAACCAACCGCCGGGGCTCGAGAGCTCAATGAGCACTGCCTGCACGCCGACGGCCAGCAGCAGGAAAACCAGGTTGGGATTGGTCAACGCCTGCAGGATCTGCTCTACCGCATTCTGGTCCAGCCTCTGCACGGAAACTCCAGCGGTTTCGAGCACTAGAGATTGGCCGTTTACCTCGACCGTCAAACCGTCCAGCGAGGCCAACAGTTCCTCCACATCTTGGGCGACGACATCGATCAGATCCGCCGAAAGCGCTTCCTCAGCCGAGACCGCTCGTGCCTCTTCAATCGTTGCCTCCGCCAGTTCGACCGCCTCCTGGCCTCGACGATTTGCCAAGCCCCGCGCTGTTGCCTTTAGAATCTCTTTTGTCTTCGCTTCCAAAGTCTCATTCAGGTCTTCGCCCTGACCGCCCACCGGGCTCGCCGCCCCAATGGCCGTCTCCGGCGCCATTCCGGCCGCGTGACCCGCCAAGGTGATAACCGTGCCCGCGCTGCCAGCAATGGCGCCGCGCGGAGCGACGTAAACAACCACCGGGATCTGACTGCCCCGGATGCTTTGCACCATCCGATTCATGGTGTCAATCGCGCCTCCAGGCGTGTCCATTTGAAAAATCACAACCGGTGCGTCAGTTGTCTCAGCCGTCCGAATCCCCCGCTCAAGATACTCAGCCATGGCGGGGGTTATGGGACCGCGGGCCTGCAGCAGCAACGCCTGACCTTCACCTTGCGCCGTTGCGGTGGCAACGATGAAGGAAGCGGCCAGCACTAGCAAGAGAAGAACACAGAAGCCGCGCCAATAAGTGTTCAACCAACACCTCCTACCTTGAATTATAGCGGTGTTAGGAGTCACTTCCC
>JBKHKF010000354.1:0-3151 GCA_046537745.1 Anaerolineales bacterium
GCAATACTTTCATCATTTTCCTGTTCGGTCTCCGCTGGTGGCTGTTGATTCATCGCACCCATTAACACCTGGCTCCCTTGCAGATGGCGGGCTACTGGCTGGCCGGGTTTGGCGTGGATTATTCCACCCCGGCCCCTGGCGTCGGCGGCGAGCCTTTGTTGGCCGCGCTACTTCATGAGCGGGATGGGGTAAAGGCCTCAGCCTCCGTCGCCGCGGTGGCGATGGATCGGCGGCTGGATGCCATGATCAATGCAGCTGTGCTGTTGGACTTCTCGCTTTTGGTCATACGCTGGCAAATCTTTCACCACCACATTACCATCCAGGCAGCCCTTGTTCCCGCTGCCATCCTTTTTATCCTGGCCGCCGTCCTGTTCCCTTTGTTCAGCGGACGCCGCCCCTTCCATTGGCTTGGCCAACGGCTGCCAGAAGGGATCCGGCGATCTCGCCTGTTCCAATTCCTTAAAGAGAGCGAAAATAAGTTTGCAACACTTTTGAACACTCAACGCCTGGAGCTCCTGACCGCATCCGTTCTGTCCCTGATCATCTGGGCAGCCATCATGGCCGAGTTCTGGTTGATCGTCTTCTTGGGAATGAGGCTGAACTTACAGGAGCTTGTCACGGCAGTGACAGCCTCCCGCCTCGCATTCCTTTTCCCGCTGCCAGCCGGGCTTGGCGCCCTCGAAGCCAGTCTTGTGTTTGCCTTTCGGTTCTTGGGGCTGAAGGAGGAACTTGGCTTAAGTGCAGCCATCGTCATTCGCGTTCGAGATATCCTCTTCATTGCCGGCGGGTTATTGTGGGGCGCCTGGCTGCTTGGCGGATGGTTTGATCTCTGGGAGACTCACCGGAGTTCCTCCGCAGAATCTAAGGAAGAGGCACTATCTGACGGTGACTGGGAAAATGGTGGCCAACAGGAACGCTAAGAAGGATCCATGTTAAGATCGAATCGCAATTTAAGGCTCTTGATCGTCGGCCAATTCATTTCGGCCTTGGGCGACCAGTTCTACCTGATCGCCATTCCTTGGCTGGCCCTGCAGCTGACCGGCCGCGCCTTGATCGCCGGATCTGTGTTGGCCATTGCTGGCATCCCCAGAGCGCTCGCCATGCTGCTCGGCGGGGCTGCCTCGGATCGCTTTTCCGCGAAATCTCTGCTGGTCGGCTCGAACGGCATCCAGGGAATCATCATGCTTTTTCTAGGGTTGGTGGTGCTGCTGCCAACCCATCCTTTGTGGCTGATTTTCGTGCTGGCCTTTGCGACCGGATTGGTCGATGCCTTCGGTCTGCCCGCGCTCAACACGTTGCTTCCCCAGATCGTCCAGGATGATCAACTGGAAGATGGCAACCTCTATCTTCAAGGTACGAATATGCTCAGCGGCGCAATCGGTCCTGCCCTTGCCGGGCTGCTCATCACCTTCGCTGCCACCCTGGACCCAGGCGGGCAAGACCTGCAGGGGATCGGCCTGGCCTTCATGATCAACGCGTTCACCTTTCTACTCGGCATTTCCATCTTCTGGCGAATTCGGGCCGAGCCAGCCGCAGAGGAGGGCAAGGAAGCCGACGGTTCCCTGCTTGCCTCCTTCCCGGCCGTCATCGAGTTCGTCCGCAGCGATATTCGGTTGACCCGCATGCTGATCTTGATGCTTACACTGGGCCTGTTTCTTACCGGCACGATACGGGTTGGCTTTGCACTGCTGGCCGACGCCGAGCTGTCAGGCAATGTGCAGGACCTGGGAAATATGACCTCGGCCTTCGGAGCCGGCGTTCTCATCGGCATGATCGGCCGCCGGCTGCTGCCCAAACCACCGGCCAGGGTTTCAGGGCTTGTGGCGCTGGCGCTTTTCGCCACGGTTCCCACTGGATTGATACTGCTTGGCCTGACGAGGGACGTCCTCACAATTCTGGTCATCACCCTCGTCATGGGATTGGCCACCGGCTATATCATGATCTTACTGCTCAGCTGGCTCCAGCTTCGGACACCGCACTATTTACTCGGCAGGGTCATGGCGATTGTTTTCTTCACCACCATCGGTCTCTCCCCCATTTCCCAGATCTTGATGGGCTACCTGCTGGATATAAATCTTGGGTTGACCTTTGTTAGCGTTGGCGTTCTCATGCTGGCTGTTTTGCTCTTCACGGCCAGCAACCACAGCATGTGGTCATTGGAAACCAGCACAGATCGAGTAGGCGAAGGCCTCAGGGCGTAGGCGAGCGATGGAGAACATTGCGATCATCGCCTACGGAACCTGGGGTGACGTGCTTCCCAGCATCCGATTGGGAGTCATCCTTCAGGATGCAGGCTACGGGATCCGAATGGCGGTCACCGAGGATTTCGAAAGCCGGGTTGCAAGCTCAGGCCTGACGGTTGATGTGCTGCCGATCGATAAACGCCGGGTCATGAAGCTTGTTTCATCTCAGACAAATCCACTGCTGGGTTTGTTGGCGGTCCGAAATCGGATTGCTCCTGCGCTTCTGCGCGCAGGGTCAACATTGCTGCAATTGAGCGAACAAGTGGAGGTGCTGATCGCCAATGAGTGGCTGCTGGCCCTGGCGGCCAGCGCCGCGCAAGCAAAGGGCAGCAAGCTGATCCACTTGTCGATGAAGCCCCGCATCAAGACCAGACGATTTCCAATCCCGACCGCGCCCCCACTGCCGGATTGGATGCCCCTTCAGGACACCTATAATCGACTGACCTATGATCTGGCGCGCCGGTTGCGCTGGTGGGCCTACGTTCGCGACACAAACTCAATCCGAACCCACCAGATGAATCTGCCTGCCTATTCCTTCTCAGACTACCTGACACTGCTGGAGCAGACGCCCTCCGTGACGCTGGTAAGCCGCCACGTGGTTGAACGGCCGCCCGATTGGGCGCCTCATCACCACCAGCCCGGCTATCTTTTCTTCGACGATCCTGATTGGCAGCCGCCCGCGGATTTGCGGAATTTCATCAACGACGGACCAGCGCCAATTTATCTCGGTTTCGGCAGCATGCACGATCGATGGCCGGAGCAAACCACTCAGATTCTGGTCCGTGCGATTAACGAGGTTCGCCAGCGGGCCGTGCTTTACAGCGGGTGGGCTGGCCTTGGGCAGACCGATCTGCCCGAGCATGTCCACCTTCTGAATTACGCGCCACACAGCTGGCTGTTCCCCCGTG